>JAJYGY010000183.1 GCA_021790555.1 bacterium | reverse complement strand
AGTTGCGCACGCCGTCCCAGCAGGTGCTGCCCTTCCTTTCCAGGTCGCGGATGCCGAAGACATCCGGTTCCGACTTCATCAGCCAGTAATTCGCCGCCATGCCGCCTCCGCTTCGGGTCAAGGGTCCGCCGGGGTCAGGCCCGCAGGGCCTGCTCCACCGCCCCGGCCAGGGCCGGGGATTCCGGATCCAGGTCCGGCTTGAAGCGGGCCACCACGCCGCCCCCGCGGCCGGCCAGGAACTTGGCGAAATTCCATTCCACCTCGCCGGGGAAGGGGCTTTCACGGGTGAGGTGGCGGTACAGGGGATCCTGGCCGGGGCCTTCCAGCACCTCGATCTTGCGCGAAAGCGGGAAGCTGACCTCATAGCGGGAACGGCAGAAGTCCAGGATCTCCCGGCCGCTTCCGGGCTCCTCCTGGGCGAACTGGTTGCAGGGGAAGCCCAGCACCACCAGGCCCTGGCCGCGGTACTTCCTCCACAGGGCCTCCAGGCCCCGGTACTGGGGGGTGTAGCCGCAGCGCGAGGCCACGTTGACCAGCAGCAGGACCTTGCCCCGGTGGACTTCCAGGGGAACCTCCTCCCCGCCGATGCCGTGGAATGAAATCGAATAAAGCCCGTCCGCCATGCCGCCTCCGTGAAAAGGTTTGAAACCGGGCCGACGCGGCACCGCGGGCCCCATTATCTCAGGAGGAACCGGACATGCCAAGCCGTCAGGAAAAAAGTTTGAAGGCCCGGCGCGGTGTCCTAGACCACGGCCCCCTCGGGCTCCCCGGTGATCATCTCCAGGTTGGAGCCGCCCGGGGGCACCATGGGATACACCTTTTCCGCCGCCGAGAAGGCCGAGCGCACCAGGCAGGGCCCGGGCCGGGTGAGGGCGCGCGCCAGGTCGGATTCCGGGTCGCGCGAGCCTTCCAGGTCCCAGGCGGGAATGCCGAATCCCTGGGCCAGCTTGACGAAGTCCACCCGGCCCCCGAAGGCCGAGGCGTGGCGCCTGCCGCCGTAGAAAAGGTCCTGCTGCTGGACCACCAGGCCCAGTGAGCGGTTGTCCATCAGCAGCACCTTCACGTCCAGGCCCTCCTCGGCCAGGGTGGCCAGTTCCTGCAGGTTCATCAGCAGGCTTCCGTCCCCGCTGAAGCAGGCCACCCTGGCGCCGGGGTTGGCCAGGGCCGCGCCGATGGCCGCGGGCAGGCCGAAGCCCATGGTGCCCAGGCCGCCCGAGGTGAGCCATTGGCGGCCCCGCTTGACCGGGTAGGCCTGGGCGGCCCACATCTGGTGCTGGCCCACGTCCGTGGTCACCAGGGCCGCGTCGCCCAGCAGGCGCGCCGCGGCCAGGATGAATCCATAGGGCCTGCGCGGGTCGTCCAGGCCGGGCAGGGAGGCCGGATGGCGGCGCTTCAGCTCCTCCACCCTGGCCAGCCAGTCGCGGCGCGGATTTTCGTCGAGGAGGGGGAGCATGGCCCGCAGGGCCCCGGCGGCGTCGGCGCGCAGGCCCACCTCGGCGGCCCGCAGCTTGCCGATCTCGGCGGCGTCGACGTCCACGTGGACCACCCGGGCGCCCGGGCAGAACGCCGCCAGGCGGCCGGTGGCCCGGTCGTCGAAGCGCGCGCCCACGGCGATGAGCAGGTCGCATTCGTGCAGGCAGTGGTTGGTGGCGCGGGCGCCGTGCATGCCCAGCATCCCCAGGCTCAGGGGATGTCCGGCGGGCAGGCTGCCCAGGCCCATCAGGGTCATCACCGAGGGCAGGCCGGCCTTTTCGGCCAGGGCCCGGGCCAGGTCCCCGGCCCCGGAGGACACCACCCCGCCGCCCAGGTACAGGACGGGGCGGCGGGCCGCGTTGATGAGGCCGGCCGCGGCCTCCAGGTCGGCGGGCAGGGGGTCGGGGGCCGGGTCGGGCAGGCCGGGTCCCGGCCAGGAGTCGAATTCGGCGGTTTCGGCCTGCACGTCCTTGGGGATGTCCACCAGCACCGGTCCGGGCCGGCCCGAGGCGGCCAGGCGGAAGGCCTCGGGGATGATCTCGAGCAGTTCCCCGGCCGCGCGGGCCAGGAAATTGTGCTTCGTCAGGGGCATGCTCATGCCCAGGGTGTCGACCTCCTGGAAGGCGTCGGTGCCCAGCAGGGAACGGGGCACCTGGCCGGTGAGGCAGACCAGGGGCACGGAATCGAGCTTGGCGTCGGCCAGGGCCGTGAGGATGTTGGTGGCCCCGGGACCCGAGGTGGCCAGGCAGACCCCCACCCTGCCGGTGGAACGCGCCATGCCCTGGGCGATGAACCCGGCGCCCTGCTCGTGGCGCGCCAGCACGTGGCGGATGGAGCTTCCGGAAAGGGCGTCGTACAGGGGCAGGTTGGCGCCGCCGGGAATGCCGGAGACGACGCCGATCCCCTGGCGCTTGAGAAGCTGGACAATGATCTGGGCGCCGCTGAACTTCATGGCTGGCTCCTGAGTGATCCCTGTCGGAATCCGGAGCCGGCGGCGGCTAAAAAACAAAACCCCCGCCGGCTGACCGCACCGGCGGGGGTTGAAGGCTTTTCTGGATCAGGCCCTGTCCCCCGGAGGCGCGGCGTCGCGCACCACCACCACCACGGGAAGCACCAGGGTCTGGACCAGCGGCAGGTTGTGGGTCGTGAAGCCCGTCATGGGGAAGCCTGAAAATGGGTGGACCAATGCCCTTCTATACACCGGCAGGGCCGGGCTTGTCAAGTCCGCCGCCGCCGGCCCGGCCCTCGCCGCGCCGGAGCCTCCAGCTGCAGGGTGCCGTCGGCCAGGATCTCGTCGCCTTCGGCCTCGGGCGCGTCCACGCCCAGAAGGTGCATCAGCACCAGCAGCAGGGCCCCTCCCAGGTAGGCGGCCGCGAAACCGGGCGCCGCGGCCCAGCCGAAATGGTTGAGGACCCCGGCGCGGGGGTCCAGGGTGTAGGCGTGAATGAGGCCGAAGAAGGAGAGCAGCGAGGCGGCCAGGGCCCACAGCGCGGCGGTGACGAAGCGGCGCTCGATGACGAAGACCAGCATGGCCGCCAGCACCATGGAGGTGAGCAGGAAGCCCTGGTTCAGGGCGATGAGGCCGCGGATGTAGAGGCCCGTGCCGAACTTGTCCAGGCAGGAATAGAGCGTGGTGCCGGCGGCCCGCAGGGTGGAGTCGACCAGCAGCAGGGCCCAGGCCGCCAGGGAGGGGATGAGCCCCAGGGCCACGGCCAGGGCGTGGCCCTGGGGACCTCCTGGAAGGACTGGGCCGTGATGATGATGCCGATCCACAGCAGGATGCCGATGACCGCCTCCAGGGGAACGACCTTCAGCACCAGGGGCAGGGTGCCGGTGAGGCAGATCAGCAGCACGGCGGCGCCGTTGAGGATGGAATAACCCCAGCGCGCGCCCATGGCCTTCCACCCGGGATGCCCGATGTAGATGGTGGTGGGGAAGGGGCTTCCCAGGCAGGCCGCCACCAGGGTGCTCAGGCCGTTCCACAGCAGGGAGCTTTTGGTGTCGAAGCGGTCGCCGGCGGCCTCGGCGCTTTCCAGGTTCTGCAGCGATCCCACCACGTTGAACAGGGCCATGGGGAAGATGACGGGGAAATACCTCCAGCCCTGGCCGTTGATCAGGAAGGAGAGCATGTCCGAGAAGGCCGGGCGCGGCAGGTGGACCTGGAACCGGATGGCCTCCTGGACGGCGGGCAGCACGGGATGCCCCAGGGCCCGCAGGACCCAGGCCAGGCCCGTGCCAAGGGCCACGGCCAGCAGGCCGGCGGGCAGGCCGAAGGGCAGGCGGGCGCGCGAGGAATAGGCGAAGAGGATCAGCAGCATGGGCAGCAGGGCCACCAGGGGGGCGGCGAAGATCTGGAAGACGAAGCCCATGGCGATGAAGGTGACGCCCACCCCGGCCAGGGCCGAAAGCAGGGCGGCGCGGGGGGTGTGGCGCCGCAGCCAGTCCCCCACGAAGGCCCCCAGGGCCTCCAGCAGGCCCCCGGTCAGGCAGGCGAAGAGCCCGGCCTCCCAGGCCAGTTCGCCGCTCTTGGTCTGCTCCCACACCGGCGCCATCACCAGGAAGATGTAGGCGAAGAGGCTGACCGTGTTGATGCCGTAGGGCAGGGCCGTCACGTCGGTGCGGCCCGTGGACAGGGCCAGCCGGCGGGCCTGCCAGGCGTAGAAGAGGTTGCCCACCATCACGGAGAGCCCGGCCGCCGGCAGCACCCGGCCCCAGACCAGAGCGTCGGGAAGGCCGCAGACCCCGGTGCACAGCACCCCGATGAGCATCAGCTGCAGGAGGTTGTCGATGAAAAGCCCGAAGAACCCGTCGATGTCGCCGCGCGCGAACCAGTGGTCGAACATCCCGCTCCCGGAGGAAGGTTGGTGTGGTGCCCCGAAGGCGGTTCATTAAATAAAAAAAGCGGGGCCTTGTCATCGGGTATTTCCTCCGATTCCGGGCTGGCCTTCCCCTGGGGGCGGTGATAGAATGCCCCGTTTTTGTTTGGGACGCGTGCACCCTAAAATTCCGTTGGCGGGAGGATGACCCGATGAAATACCGCAACCTGGGCCTTTCCGGCCTGAAAGTCTCCGAAATTTCGCTGGGCTCCTGGCTGACCTTCGGCGGCGTGGTGGCCGAGGAGGAGTCCGTCCGGGCCATCCGGCGGGCCTACGAGCTGGGCGTCAACTTCTTCGACACGGCCAACGCCTACAACCGCGGACAGGCCGAGGAGGTCCTGGGAAGGGCCCTTTCGGGCTTCCGCCGCGAATCCCTGGTGGTGGCCACCAAGGCGTTCTTCCCCATGGACGAGGGCCCCAACGACCGGGGCCTGTCGCGCAAGCACCTTTTCGAGCAGTGCGAGGCCAGCCTGCGGCGCCTGGGGCTGGACTATCTGGACCTCTACCAGTGCCACCGCAGCGACGATTCCACCCCCCTGGAGGAGACCCTGAGGGCCCTGGACGACCTGCAGGCCCAGGGCAAGATCCTCTACGCCGGCGTCAGCGAGTGGCCGGCCGAAAGGATCCGCCAGGCGGCCCTGCTGGGCCGGCAGATGAACCTGCGGCCCCTCGTCAGCGACCAGCCCGGCTACAACCTGCTGTGGCGCGACAGCGAGGCCGGGGTGCTGGAGGCCTGCCGCGAGGAGGGCCTGGGCTGGGTGGTCTATTCGCCCCTGGCCCAGGGCGTGCTGACGGGCAAGTACCGGCCCGGCTCCAAGCCGGGCAAGGGCACCCGCGCGGCGGACAAGAGGCAGAACATGTTCATGGCCCGGCTGATGAGCCCGCGGAACCTCAAGCGCGTCCAGGCCATGGCCGGCCTGGCCCGCCGGCTGAAGCTGACCCCTGGGCAGCTGGCCCTGGCCTGGTGCCTGCGGCTGCCCGAGACGGCCTCGGTCATCACCGGCGCCACCCGCGTGGCCCAGGTGGAGGAGAACGTGAAGGCCTCGGGGGTGCAGCTGCCCAAGGCCGCGCTGGACGAACTGGAAAGGCTGTTCCCCAGGGAAGGCGCCGGAAACTAGCGGGTCGCCGAAAAAGGCCGCTGAAACAAGGGGTCCGGGATTCGCGACAGGACCACGACCGGAAGGGAGCCGTCGGGGAAGAGCCATGGCCATGAGCAGGAACCTGTGGAACAAAAAGTGCAAGTGCCCCGCGTGCGGGGGGGAATTCGAGGCGACCCGCCTTCGCACCTCCTCCATCAAGGTCAAGTCCAGGGAGAGCGATTTCGGCTCGCTCTACGAGGCCGAATGCGCCTACTTCTACGCCGTGACCGCCTGCCCGCACTGCACCTACGCGGCCCGCAACGAGCACTTCGACGACCTGCGCCTGGAATACGAGGCCAAGATCCGCGAGGCCTGCCAGAAGCTGAAGGCCCTGCCTGCGGACAGGAAGCCCGGCATCTTCGAGCCCGGCGAGCTGGGGGCCGAGGCCGCCGTGAAGAGGCACGAGCTGGCCATCGCCTTCGCCCGCATGCGCTTCCACCCCGACCTCTCGGACCTGGCCGGCCTGCACATGCACCTGGTGTGGATCCACCGCTTCACCGGCCAGGCGGAAAAGGAAAGGCAGGCCATGGAGGCCGCGGCCAAGGCCTACGAGGAGTTCTTTTTGAAGGGGCACAAGCTGCCCGAAAAGCTGGGTGAGCCGGGCGTGCTCTACCTCATCGGAGAGCTGAAGCGGCGCCTGGGGCAGTTCCGGGAGGCCCGCCAGTTCTTCGAAAAGGCCCTGGCCAGCCGGGAGATCAAGAGCTTCCCCAATATCGAGTCCATGACCCGCGACCGGATGCTGGAAGCCAAGGAACAGATGGAGAAGGTCCAGGGCACCCTGCCCGCCGCCTGAAGGTCTCCTAAAGCTCGGCCGCCGTCATGTCGCTCATCAAGATCAACGTCAAGGATTTCAGGGGCCTGGGGGCCGTGGACGCCCTCATCATCGTCATCCTGGTGGCCCTGCTGGGGGGCGTGCTGGCGCTGGGCAAGCAGTGGGGCGCGCCCTACACGGCCACCGCCCAGATCAACCTGGCACCCTCCTCCCTGTTCTACTACTGCGGGCTTTCCCTGGCCCGCAATTTCGCCGCCTATTTCGTCTCGCTGGGCCTCACCTTCTGGCTGGGCCTGTGGGCCGCCAAGGACAAGGTGGCCGAGCGGGTGCTCGTCCCCCTGGTGGACGTGCTGCAGTCCATCCCGGTGCTGGGCTTCATGCCCGGGCTGGTGCTGGGCCTGGTGCACCTGTTCCCGCATTCGCGCGTGGGGCTGGAGCTTGCCTGCATCCTGATGATCGCCTCGGCCCAGGCCTGGAACATGATCCTTTCCTTCTACCAGTCGGTGAAGGGGATCCCCCAGAACC
>JAJYGY010000351.1 GCA_021790555.1 bacterium | reverse complement strand
CCAAAAGCAAGACCGAATTTTTCTATTAAGCCGCTACCAGATCCTTGGCATAATGGGGATGCTGTTTGAGGAATCGGATCAGTTTAGTCGCAGCTCCTCCGGGATTGCGGACACCTTGTTCCCAGGTACGCACCGCGCCCACCCCTTCGCCAATAATGGAAGCAAATTCTTCCTGCGTCACCTTCAGAATCTTGGTCCTGGTTTCCCGGACCTCTTTGGCCGTAGCGGGCCGGGAATGGTAGGCGACGCGGACGCCCGCCACTTTCTTGCCCTTCAAATAACGACCCATCTGCCGAACGCTTCCCAGCAGTTCCTTGAAGTCTTCGTCCTTCATATATTTTTTGGTCACGACTCTTTCCTTTCCATTAAGCGCCCTTCAAGGCCCCTTTCATTGCGTGTCCCAGTTGATCCAACTGCTGCTTGGAGATGTCGGCCGCTTCCCTCTTGTTCTCCTCAAACAGGGCAAAACCTTCTTTACTATAACAATGTTATACCACTAAAATACGAGTGTCAAGTTCAACTCCAAGGCATCTCTTTGCTCGTCGTTGATTGACGCGGCGAAGCGCATGCTCGCCGCGCCGCCCGACTCCCATCTGTTGGCCGGCACCTGCAGGCAGTACTCGAAGAAGGCGATGCCCCAGCTGATGAGGATGACCAGCCAGATGGGGCGGTTTTCGAATTTCAGGTGCCAGTACCAGGCCGTGATCATGAAAGTGTTGCTTCCCACCAGCAGGAGCACGGTGAGGGCGGCGGTCTTCATCGGGATTGCCTCCGGAAAATGGGGGGGGATCTGGCTCCCGGGATGATACAACCCTCCTGGGCGCTTTACAAACGCCTTGGGGGCTGGCTATACTGCCCAGCCTGGAGGGACCATGAACCTGAACGGAAAAGTGAGCCTGGTGACCGGCGGGGCCAAGCGCCTGGGTCGGGCCATCGCCCTGGAACTGGCCCGCGCGGGCAGTTCCATCGCCCTGCACTACAACCAGTCGGAAAAGGAGGCCGGGGAGGCCCGCAAGGACATCGTGCGCCTGGGCTGCGCCTGCCGCCTCTACCGGGCCGACCTTTCCAAGCCCGCCGAGGTGGAATCCCTGGCCCGCAGGGTCCTGCGCGACTTCAAGGCCTGCGACGTGCTGGTCAACTCGGCGGCCGTCTTCCCCCAGGTCCCGCTTGAAAAGGCCTCCCAGCGCGACTTCGACTGGCCCTACGAGGTGAACCTGCGCGCCCCGGCCCTGCTCACCAAGGCCCTGGGCCTGTGGAACCACCGCAAGAAGCGCGACGCCCGCGTCATCAACATCGGCGACGTGGGCGGCGCGCTGGCCTGGCCGGGCGCCCTGCCCTATTCCCTTTCCAAGGCGGGCCTTCTGCAGCTCACCCGCGCCTCGGCCCGGCGCCTGGCCCCCCACGTGCTGGTCAACTGCGTGGCGCCGGGGCCCATGGTCATGGGCGAAGGCGCCACCGCGGCCCAGAAGCGTTCCAGCCTGAAGCGCACGCTGCTCAAGCGCCTGGGCGGAGCCCACGAGGTCGCCAGGGCCGTGCGCTTCCTGGCCGAAAGCGACTACATCACCGGCGCGATCCTGCCCGTGGACGGCGGCAGGACGCTGGCGAACTGAGGAAGGAATCCCCCTCCATGGAAAAGCCCCGCGTCTCGGTCCCGGTCACCGTCGGCCTCTTCCTCGTCGTGGCCGTCACCCTGCTGTTCTGGATCTATCCGCTGGACCTGTCCCTGACCCGCGTCGCCTACAGCCCGGGCGACAACCACTGGCCCTTCGACCACACGCAGCCCTGGTACTTCCTGTACCGCTTCGGAACCCTGCCCGCCATCCTCCTTTCCGTGCTGGCGGCCCTGGGCCTGGGCGCCTCGTTCTGGAAGGAGCGCTGGGCCGCCTGGCGCTGGCCCTGCCTGTACGTGGTGCTGCTGCTGGCCCTGGGGCCGGGCCTGGTCATCAACGTGCTGGCCAAGGGCCTGATGGGGCGGCCCCGGCCCGAGGAGGTGACGGCCTTCAGCGGCACCTGGCACTACCTCAAGCCCTTCCAGATGGGCATTCCGGGCAAGGGCAGGTCCTTCCTGTGCGGCCACTGTTCCATGGGCTTCCTGTTCCTGTGCCTGTTCTTCCTGCTGACGGGCTGGACGCGCTGGCTCGGCCTGGTCTTCGGAATCGTCTTCGGCCTGGCCCTGGCCGTGGCCCGGGTGGCCCAGGGGGCCCATTTCCCCTCCGACGGACTGCTTTGCGGGGCCGTCATGTTCACCCTTGCCGCGGCCCTGAGCCCCCTGGCCCGCCGCAGGCCCGGCGCCCGTTTCCAGCCCCTGGCTCCCTGGAAGGCCATCAGCCTGGGCCTGGGCCTTGCCCTGCTGCTGGTCCTGGGCTTCCTGTTCTCCACGCCGGTGTACGAGGACCGGGTGTGCGTCTGGCTGCCCGCCTCCCGGATGCATCCGGCCCAAAACGCCACCCAGCGGATCTTCCCCTGGAAAAACCCGGGCCAGGACCGCGTCTTCTTCCTGGACGCCTCGCCCGGCCACATCCACCTGCAATTCCGCGACCAGGCAGAACCCATCGTGGTGGCCTCCACGGTGAACGGCTTCGGTTTCCCCGGCGCCAAGAGCCTGCTTGAGGAAAAGGACCTGGACCCGGCGCCGGACCAGCCCCTTGTGCAGACCGACCTGCTGCACCACCTGAGGGGCGCCTTCGTGGAGGTGCACGCCCACTTCCAGGTCTACCTTCCGCTTCATCCCAGCTCGGGGCTGCGCCTGATCCTGAGGTCCAAGGGTTCGGATATCCTCATTTCCGGCCAGGGACTTCAACAGCCGGTGTGCCTGACAAGCTGGAGCCCTGTGCAAGACCTTCCGCCCGCGTTCCACGCCTCGAAAAACGGAAGCCTTTGCCTGCCCGGCAAGGGCCCTCTTCTGGACCTGGAATTGGATTCCAACCGGGTGGTTTGGCAGTAATCCCTCCCCAGAAATCTCAATCTTGATCTTAATCAAAATTTAACTGGACTAATTCCGCCGAAATGGTTAGATTCTGCCATATTGTGTGACCTACATCACACAATTGCCATTTGCATTTTCACAAGTGGTTTAATATCGACCACTAATTATTTTTGGACACATTGAGGTTAACATGAAAATATTTAAACAGTTTCTTCCCTTGAAATCATGGCTGATGATGGCACTCTGGCTTTGCGCCTGCCTGCCCATCCAGGCGGCCACCTATCACACGCCCATCATGATGAGTTCGTACTATCCCTCCCCCAACACCTACTACATCTCCTATATCGATTTCTACCAGTCCCTCACCAACACGCCCATCCCGCCCAGCTGCTACCTGCAGTTCGACGAGTTCATCCCCTACGACTCGGCCGAATATTGCGGCAGCGCCGACTTCACCGGAGCGGGCTTCACCGACATGCGCGACTACACCTCCCCGCTGGGCTCCTACATCCGCGACCAGAACTACCTGCGCGTGCACCCCTACGCCAACGTGTCGTCCTACGCCACGGGCCGCTGGTACCACCGCGTCTTCGACGTGGGCTCGGCCGCGGGAAGGCAGTACCAGGAAGTCTGCCTTTCCAACGACACCGGCAACGGCATCAACGGCGCGCCGGCCAACCTGGCCGGCTGGTACAACGGCTATTTCGACAACATTCAGCTCACCAACGCCTACGGCGTCACCCTGACCACCCTCTACGGCGACGACAGCTCCCTGCTTCCCCTGGGGGCCAGTTCCAGCACCACCCACTTCAGCGGCGCCGCGCCGGACACGGCCCTGCAAAGCTCCCTGGCCATCGCCGGCGGCCTGGCGGCCTCGGCCTCGCCGGCCTCGGCCCCGGCCGACGGGTTCAGCGCCGTGACGGTCACCGTCCGGTTCACCGGCCCTGGCGGGGAGCCCATCCCCAACGCCAACGTGGTGCTCTCCTCCAACCGGGGCCAGGACATCCTCAGCCCCTCGGCCGGGTACACCGATTCCACCGGCCGGCTGACCGCCACGGTGGTTTCCACCGTCTCGGGGGACGGGCTCATCAGCGCCGTGGCCGGGCCCTTCTCCGCCTCCACCTCCGTCCAGTTCCAGCCCACTTCGGCCGTCTCCTGGCGCCTGGACGCGCCCCACCAGATCTACGTGGTGGGGGCCGCCCCCACGGCCCTGGACCTGTGGGCCCAGGACGCCCAGGGCAACGGCGTGGACACGTCCCGCTCGGCCGGGGTGACCAGCTCCGATTCCGGCATCCAGCTTTCCCTGGACGGGACCGTCTTCGTCTCCAGCGCCTCGGGCGTCACGGCCAGCCCCTCTTCCGGCCCGGCGCCCTTCTGGGTGGAGATCACCGCGGGCGGCTACCGCACCGCCATCCTGAGGGCCGCCGACCTGTCCGGCTCCTCGCCCCTGGCCGCCACCCAGGCGGCCATCGTCATCAATCCCAGCCCGGCCGCCGGCCTCCAGCTGTACCTTGCCTCCCAGGGCGTGGCCGGGTCGGCCCTGGCGCTGACCGGCACGGCCGTGGATTCGCTGGGGCGCCCCGCCTTTTCGGCCGCCTCGGTCACCCTCACCAGCACCTCCCCGGGCGGCCAGTTCTCCCTGGACGGGGGCTTCTCCTGGGCCTCGGTGACCAGCGTGCCCCTGGCCGACGGCACCCTGGACGTGCTCTACCGCGACACCCAGGCAGGCAGCCCCACGGTTACGGCCTCGGCCGCGGGCCTGGCGGGCGCGTCGGCCCAGCCGCTGATCGTGGCCGGCCCGCCCGCCCTGGTGACGGGCTGGGCGGACCCGGTGGCCGTGCTGCCCAAGGGGCAGTCCACCCTGATGGCCGAGGTGGAAGACGCCTATTTCAACCCCATCTCCAGCGCGGCCGTGTCCTTCGAGGTGGCCGCCGGAGGGGGAAGCCTTTCCGCCGGGTCCGCCACCACCGGGTTCCAGGGCCAGGCTTCCGACACCTTCACCGCCGGCTGGGCCCCCACCAACTCCAACTACATCCGCGCCACCTATCCGGGGCTGAAACCCGCCATGCTGAACGTGACGGACGCCAATCCCACCCGCCTGCTGATGTCGCCCGACCCCTCCACCACGGGCGTGGACGTGGCCACCTCCATCATCGTCGACGCCGCGGACGGCAACAACCCGGCCTACCTGGGGCCCTCCTCGGACACGGTCACGGTCTCCTGCGCCGCGCCCACGGTGTCCTTCTCCCTGGACGGAACCCATTTCGGCTCCAGCGTGGACCTGCCCCTTTCGCAGGGCCAGGGGCGCTTCTACTACAAGGACAGCTCGCCCACCGGCAACGCCGGGGTCACCGTCACGGCCCAGGACGACGCAGGGGACCTGTCGGCCGGCACCCTCAACGTGTACCTCTACCAGGCCGCCCTGCAGGTCTCCTCCATCAGCCCCTCCTATTACGAGGCCTCCCAGGGCGAAGGGCCCTTCCCGGTCACCATGACGGTGGTGAACACCGGCGGCACCGACGCCGACCTGGCGCTGTCGCCCTCCCGCACCTTCCTCACCTTCGACGGCGCCGCCGCCCCCTTGAGCTTCACGGCCTCGCCGGCCGCCTCCAACCCCACCGTGGTGCCGGCCGGCGGCCAGGCCCGGATCCTCTTCAACGTGACGATCCTGCCCGCGACCGCCACCCAGGCCTGGACCGTCAACGGCGTGGTGGGCGGCACGGACGCCTACAGCGGCGCCCAGCTCAACGACACCGGGGTCTCGGCCAGGACCGGGCTGCTGCAGGTGGCCGGGCCGGCCACCCACCTGGCCATCGCCGTCTCCGACACCACGCCGGTGGCGGGCGCGCCCTTTTCCGTGACCGTGGTCGCCCTGGACGCCAACAACAACACGGCCACGCTCTATTCCGGCGGCGCCGGCCTGCGGGCCCTGCTCAACGCCAGCCCCTCCACCCAGGGCAACGGCTCCCTGTGCCTGGCTTCTCCCGGCTACCTGCGCGGAGTGGCCGTCTTCAACGAATGTTACACCCGCAGCGAAGGGGTCTTCCTGCGCGCCTCCGACGGCGGGCTTTCCGCCTCCTCCGTGGGCATCACGCCGGTGGCCGGGGCCCTGGCAGGATACACCGTGGCCGAGCCGGCCTCGGCCACTGCCGGCGTGCCCTTCCCCATGGCCGTCACGGCCGTGGACCGCTTCGGCAACACCACGGACGGCTCCGCCTCGGTGGCCCTCAGCGTCAGCCTTTCGGCCGGCGGCCCCGGCGGCTCCCCGCTCGGGATCCGGTCGGTGGACACCTCCTCGGGCACGGGCACCCTTTCGGGCCAGACCTATGACCGCGCCCAGACCATCGAGACCTGGGCCGAGGACGGAAACTTCGGGTCCCTCACCACCGCCACCCAGGCCCTGGCCGTCTCCCCCGGCCCGCTCTCGCGGTACGTGGTGTACCAGCCTGTTTCGGCGCCGGTGGGATCCTATTTCCCGGTCACCGTGGCGGCCATGGACGCCTGGGGCAACACCCGCTCCGGAGCCTCCTCCGTCACCCTGACGGCCCTGGGCGGCGGCGGAACCCTCGGGCTGTCCTGGCTGGACATGAGCCCGGGCCTGGCCTCCATTCCCGACGAAACCTACAGCCAGGCCGGCTCCGTCACCCTGCAGGCCGGCGACGGGCTGGGTTCCAGGTCCCTGGCCGCGGACGGCGCCATCCTGGTCTGGGCGCTTCCCACGGCCACGCCCACCTCGACCCCCACGGCCTCGCCCACGCCTTCCGCCACGCCCACGGCCACGCCTTCGGCGACCGCGACAGACACCGCCACCTCGACCCCGACAGCCACGCCCACGGCCACTCCCAGCTCCACCCCCTCGGCCAGT
>JAJYGY010000261.1 GCA_021790555.1 bacterium | reverse complement strand
GGGAAGGGAAGGGGACTGGAACTGGCGCGATCCCTGGGAATCCGGCGTCCTGCGCCTGGATTCGGCCAGCCTTTCCTTCCAGGGCGACGCCTGGTCGGCAGAGGGTATTTGGAACCAGGCCGTGCCGGCCTTTCAAAGGGCCTTGGCCTTTCCGGTGGTCTATCATCCGGCCCAGGTGTCGGCGGACCTTGCCCAGGCCCTCCACCATATGGGTGGCGATTAGCTGAAACCTGGTCCCTGGCCCTCCCCACCCCCCCATTTACAATAATATAGTAAAAACATTCCTACCAAAAAACCATACATTAGTATGGCATTCTAAAAATTTTTCCACTTTTTCCTGCCCAAATCCCCTTAATTGTTGACCTTTCCAGCCCATGGAGTATAATGCCGACCTGTGGGGTAAAAAACCATAATAGACCATAATAGGCTAATTAAATCCTTTTGGGATTGGCCATGTTTTTTTCCACCTACCTTTATTCCGTCGACGACAAGGGCCGGCTTTCCGTGCCTTCGCGTTTCCGCGACTTCCTGCGCAAGGCAAGCCTGAGCGAGACCTTTTTCCTCACCAAGGGCCCCAACGGCTGCATCTGGGGTTACCCCGAGGACCGCATGAACGAGATCACCTCCAAGCTGGCCGACCAGCCCACCGGCGGCATGGAGGAGGAATTCCTGCGGCTCTTCGCCGCCGACGCGGTGGAGTGCCCCATCGACAAGCAATGCCGCATCATCGTGCCTCCGGCCCTGCGCGACTACGCCGGCGTGCGCCGCGACGTGGCCGTGCTGGGAGTGGTGAAGCGCATCGAGATCTGGGACCGGGCCAAGTACGAGGCCTACCGCAAGGCCAACGCCAGCGCCTCGGTGCCCAAGGGCTACCTGCTGTAAGGAACGTGCTGTCCGCTTCGGAAAGGCAAGGAATTCCCCAGGCCCCGGTCCGCCACTCCAGGAGAAGAGCACATGCCCATCCGCACCGAACCCCAGCCCATCCATATCCAGGTCCTGCGCCTGCGCGGCGAAGTGAGCGTGGAGGACGCCTGCAAGATCCAGCGCCTCATTTCCGAATACCTCAAGGCGGGCCTGACCCACGTGGTGATGAACCTTGAAAACGTGCACCACGTGCAGCTGCCTGCCATCTCCATCCTGGCCGAGCGCGCCAGGACCCTGCGCGAGTGCGGCGGGGACCTGAAGCTGGTGGGCGTGTCGCGCTACCTTTCGCACATGTGGGACCTGGCCGGGTATTCCTTCCAGTTCGACTTCTGCCGCAACGAGGAGGAGGCCGGGCTCCGGTTTTCGAACACGCGCGTGCCGGCCTGACGGGCGGCGGGTGGCTGCCGTGGACGGCGGGGACGGAACCGAGGGCGTGACCGGGCACGTCCCGGTGATGTTGCGGGAGGTGCTGGAGGCGCTTTCGCCCGGCCCCGGGGCCCGCTGGCTGGACGCCACGCTGGGCCTGGGCGGGCACGCCGGGGCGCTGCTGCGGGCCTCCGGCCAGGGCGCCCGGCTGCTGGGCCTGGACCGCGACCCGGCCTCCCTGCGCCGGGCCGGCGAGAGGCTGAAGCCCTTCGGCGGCGCGGTGGAGCTGAGGCACGGCAATTTTTCGGACATGGATTCGCTGGCCGCCGGCTTCCTGGAGGCCGGCAGCGCCGGTTTCGACGGCGTGCTGATGGACCTGGGGGTGTCGTCCCCCCAGTTGGACGAGGCGCAACGGGGGTTCAGCTTCCAGAAGGACGGGCCCCTGGACATGCGCATGGACCCGGGCGGGGGCCTGAGCGCGGCCCAGTGGCTGGAATCGGCCGACGAGGAGGAACTGGTCCGGACCCTGAGGGAACTGGGCGAGGAGCGCGAGGCCAGGAGGGTGGCCAGGGCCATCCGGCGGGCCCTGCCCCTGCGCACCACGCTGGAACTTGCCGGGGTGGTCAGCCGGGCCCTGGGCGGAAGGCGCGGGTCGCGCATCCACCCGGCCACGCGCACCTTCCAGGCCCTGCGCATGGCGGTCAACCGCGAGCTGGAATCCGTCCGCGAGGCCCTGCCCAAGGCCCTGGCGCTGCTGAAGCCCGGGGGGCGGCTGGCGGTGATCTCCTTCCATTCGCTGGAGGACAGGGCGGTGAAGGAGTTCCTGGCCCGCGAATCCAGGGACTGCCTCTGCCCGCCCGAGATCCCCTTCTGCCGCTGCGGGCACAAGGCCTCGCTGGTCCCGGCCGGACGCAAGCCCCGGACGGCCGCTCCGGAGGAGCTGGAGGCCAACCCCAGGGCGCGCAGCGCCAAGTTGAGGGCGGCGAGGAAAATCTAGTCCGGCACGCACGGGGGTTTTCATGGAACAGAAACTTTACCGGGACTATTCCAACTGGCTGCTGGCCGAGAACGCCCGCCTGCCCTTCCTGCGGCTGGACCGCGCCTCCTTCCGGCGCTGGCTGGCCGGCCTGGCCGGGGTGTTCGTCTTCGCCTCGCTGCTGCTGTGGCAGCGCATGCAGGTGGTGAAGCTGGGCTACCAGGTGGCCACCCTGCAGAAGCAGGAGCAGGACCTGGCCTCGGGCAACCAGCTCCTGCAGCGCCAGCTCCAGGACCTCAATTCGCTGGCCCACGCCGAGCAGGTGGCCCGCGAGCAGTTGGGCATGCAGGCCGTCAACCCGCGCCAGGTGATCACCCTGCCCTCGGGGCAGGGGTCTCCCTTCTCGCCGGCCACCTGGTGGCGGGGCCTGAAGGGCCTGTTTTCGCGCTGAGAAGCGCCTCAACCGCTTTGTCCGGAGGAGCCCCTCAAGGCCGACATGAAGCCCACCGCCGCGCACAACCGCATTGGCATCCTGGCCGGCCTGCTCTTCGCTTGCCTGGCGGTGGCGGGCCTGAGGCTTTTCGACCTGCAGCTCGTCAAGCACGGCTTCTTCGAGGCCCGGGCCTCGGGCGAACAGTGGACGGCCGTGACCGTCCCGGCCAGGAGGGGTTCCATCCTGGACCGGGACGGCGAGGTGCTGGCAGAATCGGTGGTGACGGAATCGGTTCTGGTCAGCCCCCGCGACGTCGAAAACCGCGGGGCCCTGGCCCGGGCCCTGGCCGCCGCCTTCGGGGGGGACGCGGCCTCCTTTTCGCGGCGCATCGCCCGGGGCCGGGCCTTCTGGGCCACCCGCGAGGCGCCCCTGCAGCGGGCCGAGGCCCTGAGAAAGCAGGACTTCCGGGGGCTCTCCTTCTACCCCCACAGCAAGCGCGTCTACCCCCAGAACCGGCTGGCCTGCCACGTGCTGGGCTTCACCGGTTTCGACGGGCACGGCCTGGCCGGCCTGGAGCTGGAATACGACCGCCAGCTTTCGGGAAGCCCGGGCCGCGAGCGGCTGGCCCGCGACGCCCACGGGCACCACGTGCTTTCCGACGACATCGTCGAGAAGGCCGCCGTGCCGGGCGACGACCTGAGGCTGACCCTGGACGCGCAGTTCCAGCACATCGCCGAAAGGGAGCTGGACAAGGCCTACACCAAGTACCGGGCCCGCTGGGCCGGCATCGTGGTGATGGACCCCGCCACCGGGGCCGTGCTGGCGCTGGCCAACGAACCGGCCTTTGACCCCAACCACCCCTTCGCCGGCCCCAAGGCCGACTGGCGCGACCACGTGGTGGAGGACGCCTTCGAACCCGGGTCCACCTTCAAGGCCGTCACGGCCTCGCTGGCCATCAAGCAGGGCCTGGTCACGCCGGACACGCTGATCAACTGCCAGCACGGCCGGGCCGAGTTCTACGGGCGGGTGATCCACGACGACGACGACAACCTGGGCCTGGTGCCCTTCCGCGAGGTCATCGCCCAGTCCAGCAACATCGGCGTGGTCACCGTCGCCGAAAAGCTGGACCGGCAGCGCTTCTACGACTGGATCCGCCATTTCGGGTTCGGCCAGCCCACCGGCATCGACCTGCCGGGCGAGACGGACGGGCAGTTCCGGCCGGTGAAGGACTGGTCCGGCGCGGCCATGGCGGCCCTGCCTTTCGGCCAGGCCATCTCCTGCAACCTGCTGCGCATGGCCTGCGTGTACGCGGCCATCGCCAACGGGGGGTATTCGGTGGTGCCGCACGTGGTGGAGAAGGTGGAGAGCCCCTCGGGCTGGAGCAGCCGGCCCGCCCTTCCCGGCGGGGGCGGCCGCGAGCTGGTGCCCAACTGGGTGCGCAAGGAGATGATCCCCATGTTCGAGGCCGTGGTGGACCACGGCACCGGCACGCCGGCGGCCATCCCCGGGTTCCTGGTGGCGGGCAAGACCGGCACCTCGGAGGAGATCAACCCCCGGACCCACCGCTACGACTTTTCGCTCAACGTGTCCTCCTTCATCGGCTTCGTGCCGGCCGACCACCCCCGGCTGCTGATCGCCGTGGTGGTGGACGAACCCCACGGCCTGGCCCTGGGCGGCTACGTTTCCGGCCCGGTGTTCAGCGCCTCGGCCTCGGCCATGCTGGCCGCCAGCGGCGTGGCGCCCGACCCGGACCTGCTGAAGGGCATCGGCGCCCAGGTGGGGATCCCCTCGGTGCCGGGAAAACCCAGGCCCAAGTGGGACGTCTTCCACCCGGGCCTGCTGCCCTCCGCCCTGCAGGCCGTGCGCGTGCCCGACCTGGCCGGCCTGACCCCGCGCCAGGCCCTGGCCCAGTTGAGGAAGGCCGGCCTCAACGGCTATCCCATGGGCAAGGGCGCGGTGGTGGGGGCCCAGTTCCCCAAGGCCGGCGAGAGGGTGCGCCAGGAGACCACGGTGCGCTTCCTGCTGGCCGACGCCAAGGCCAAGGACAAGGCCAAGGGCGGGAAAGCCAAGGCGGCGCGCAAGAGGACGGCTTCGAGGAAGCGCGCGGGATGGTTCCGGCTGGCGGAAGAGAAGTTCTGACAAGGGAGGCCCGGTTGAAGCTGGCGCGGCTGATTCGCGAGGTTCCGGAGATCGTCCCCCAGGCCCCCCTGCCCGGAGGCCTTTCCATCCGGGGGCTGGAGCACGATTCCCGCAGGGTGAAGCCCGGCTTCCTCTTCGCCAGCCTGCCCTCGGCCAGCGGCAAGGCCTCCGATTCCGCGGCCTATGTCCGCGAGGCCCTGCGGCGCGGGGCCTCGGCGGTGCTGGCCGGCGGCGAAGGGCCCGGCAGGGGGCGGACGGCCTGGCTGAGGGCGGCCGACCCCCGGGGGGCCTACGCCCGGCTTTGCTCGGCCTACTTCGGCCACCCCTCGCGCTCCCTGCTGCTGGCGGGCGTGACGGGCACCAACGGCAAGACCACCAGCACCTACCTGCTGCGGTCCATCTTCGAGAGGGCCGGCCGGCCCTGCGCGGTGCTGGGCACGGTGGGCTACTGGACGGGCGCGCGGATGCTGCCGGCCCCCAACACCACGCCTTCGGCCCTGGAACTGCAGGCCCTGCTGAGGCGGGCCCTGCGCGACGGCGCCCGGGCCGCGGCCATGGAGGCCTCGTCGCACGCCCTGGACCAGGGCCGGGCCGAGGGCCTGGATTTCGACGCGGCCGTCTTCACCAACCTGACGCGCGACCACCTGGACTACCACGGCACCATGGCCCGCTACCTGAAGGCCAAGGCCCGGCTCTTCGAGATGCTGGGCTCCAGCGCCAAGGCCGCCCCCGTGGCCGTGCTGAACGCCGACGACCCGCGCAGCAGGGCCCTGGCCAGGCGCGTGCCCGGCCGGGCACGGCTGGTGTTCACGGCCCTGGGGCCGGGCCGGGCCGAGGTGAGGGCCGAGAAGCTGAGGCTTTCGGCGGGCGCGAGCCGGTTCCGCCTGCGGCTGGGCGGCCGGGCCCTGGAGATGGAACTGCCCCTGCCGGGGCGCTTCAACGTCTCCAACGCCCTGGGCGCGGCGGCCGCGGCCTGGGCCCTGGGCCTGCCCGAGTCGGCCATCGCCCGGGGCCTGCGCGAACCCCTGCTGCCTCCCGGCCGGATGGAGAAGGTGGAGGCCGGCCAGCCCTTCAGCGTGCTGGTGGACTACGCCCACACCCCGGACGCGCTCGAGAGGGTGCTGCGGACCGTGGACGAGTTCGCCCGGGGCCGCGTCATCACGGTTTTCGGCTGCGGCGGCGACCGCGACCGGGGCAAGCGGCCCAGGATGGGCGCCATCGCCCACCGCCTCTCCGACCTGGTGGTGGTGACTTCCGACAACCCCCGCACCGAGGACCCCGAGGCGATCATCGCCGAGGTCCTTAGGGGCGTTCCGGGAGAGCGCGGCAAGGCGCGGCGCGTGCTGGCCCTGGCCGACCGGCGCCAGGCCATCCAGCGGGCCCTGAAGGTGGCCCGTCCGGGCGACGTGGTGCTGCTGGCCGGCAAGGGGCACGAGGACACCCAGGTGGTGGGCGAAAGGAAGCTGCCCTTCGACGACCGGGTGGTGGCCAGGAAATACCTGGAAGGGATGTACGGCGGCGGGAAACGGGGAAGCCTGGCTTGAGGCCGGGGATCCGGATGGGGAAGGGAAAAGGAGCCCGATGTTTCCCATGTCGTTGCGAAGGCTGGCCCACGGGATGGGCGGAAGGGTGCTGGACCCGGGCGCGGACCCGGGCCGGGACTTCACCCGGGTGGGCACGGACAGCCGGGAACTGAAGCCGGGCGACGTGTTCGTGGCCCTGGCCGGCGGGCGTTTCGACGGCCACGCCTTCTTCGGCCGGGCCCTGCAGGCCGGGGCCGGGGCCCTGGTGGGGGAGCGCTTTTCCGCCAGGGACCTGGCCGCGGCCCGGCGCCGGGGAGCCGGGGTCGTCCGCGTGGAAGGCGGGTTGGAGGCCCTGCAGGCCCTGGCCCTGGACCAGCGCCGCCTGTTTTCCGGCCCGGTGGTGGGCGTCACCGGGTCCAACGGCAAGACCGGCACCAAGGACTGCCTGGCCTTTCTGCTTGAGGCGCGGGG
>JAJYGY010000336.1 GCA_021790555.1 bacterium | reverse complement strand
GCACCCGGGCCCGTTTCGTGCAGGTCTCGGCCGTCACCGCCGGGGTGAAGGACCTGAAGGAGATCATCCAGGAGGCCGGACAGGAACTGAAGCTGCAGGGCCGCCGCAGCATCCTGTTCATCGACGAGATCCACCGCTTCAACCGCTCGCAGCAGGACTACCTGCTGCCCCACGTGGAAAAGGGCACGGTGGTCTTCATCGGCGCCACCACCGAGAACCCCTCGTTTGAGCTGAATTCGGCCCTGCTGTCGCGGTCGCTGGTGGCGGTGCTGAAGGCCCTGCCGGCCGGGGCCCTGGCCGGCCTGATGCGGCGGGCCCTGGCCGACCCCGAACGCGGCCTGGGCCGCTACCGGGCCCAGGCCCCCGGCGAGGTGCTTGAATTCCTGGCCTCCATGGCCGACGGCGACGCGCGCAAAGCCCTGGGCCTGCTGGAACAGCTGGTGCTGGTCACCAAGCCCGCCCCCGACGGGGCCCGGCCGCTCCTGCTGGAGAAGGCCGAGGAGGTGGCCCAGAAGCGCTCCCTGCTCTACGACAAGTCCGGCGAGCAGCACTACGACCTCATCTCGGCCCTGCACAAGTCCGTGCGCTCGTCCGATCCGGACGGCGCGGCCTACTGGGCCGCCCGCATGCTGGCCTCGGGCGAGGATCCCCTCTACCTCTGCCGCCGCCTGGCCCGCATGGCCTCCGAGGACGTCGGCAACGCCGACCCCCAGGCCCTGCCGCTGGTGATGGCGGCCAGGGATTCCTACGAATTCCTGGGGTCCCCCGAGGGCGAGCTGGCCATCCTGCAGGCCGCCCTGTACCTGGCCTGCGCGCCCAAGAGCAACGCCTCGGACAAGGCCTATGGGGCCGTCCGGGAGGCGGTGGAGAGGCACGGGGCCCTGCCCGTGCCCCTGCACCTGCGCAACGCGCCCACCCGGCTGCTCAAGGACCTGGACTACGGCAGGGGCTACCAGTACGCCCACGACGACCCCGAGGCCGTGGTGGACCAGCAGCACCTTCCCGACGCCCTGAAGGGGGCCAAATTCTACGAGCCCGTGGAGCGCGGCCGTGAGGCCGAGTTCAAGCGGCACCTGGAATGGATGGAAGGCAGGAGGCGGGAAAGGCGGGGGAAAAAGGCTTGAAAGGCCGGACCGCCGGAAGGTAAAATGCTAGCAAAATGCTAGCAAATTGCATCTTTCCGCCGAGGACCCCATGGCCGCCCTGGTGATCAAATCCCTGCCTGAAACCCTGCACCGGAAGCTGAAGGAGGAGGCCGGCCGGCACCACCGTTCGATGACCAAGGAGGCCCTCTGTATCCTGGAGGAAAAGCTGGCTTCCCCCGCCTCCGGGGCGCCCTCCACCCCGCCCCGGCTTCCCCGACCCCACCGGGGCAAATTCCCCCTGACCGACGCCCTGATCCGCAGGTGGAAGCGCGAGGGCATGGCATGATCGTGGTCGACACCAACGTCCTCGCCTACCTTCTCATCGAAGGCCCCAGGACAGGACAGGCCCGCCGGCTGGCCGAGAAGGCCCCCGGCTGGCGGCTTCCCGAACTGTGGAAGATCGAGTTTCTGAACGTGCTGTTGAACTACTGGAAGTTCGGCGGGATGGAATCCGGGGAGGTGGAGGCGGTCTGGGACCGCTCCTCGCGGCTGGACTTTGTTTCGGAAGCCCCGGTGTCCTACGCCGGGGCCATGCGGCTGGCCCGGCGCTTCCGCGTCAGCGCCTATGACGCCGCCTTCCTGGCCCTGGCCGAATCCCTGGGGACGGTCTGCGTCACCGAGGACAGGAAGCTGAGGCAGGCCGCGCCGGACCTGGCGGTTTCGATGGGGGATTTTCTGGCGGCCGGCCCGGAATGACGGGCGGGCCTTTCCGACAAGGGGGCACCATGGCCGAACCCAAGTACGTGCACCTGACCGGCGACTATTATTTCGACCCCCACAGCCGCCACATCCTCAGGAAGATGGGCGGGCGCTGGGTCTTCATCCGCCACGACCGCCGCAGCGGGCAGAAACCCGTGGGGCGCGACCGGCGCAGCCGCATGGAACAGCTGCCCGTGGAGCTGAAGCCCATCTCCATGGGCCTGTACTGGGACGAGAAGCACAAGATGGTCTACAAGAAGGTGCGCGACAACTTCGTGCTCTATTCCAAGGACCGCCGCCGCAAGCCCGGCTCCAGCCCCACCGGCAAGGAGCGCCGCCTGGCGGACTGAGGCGGCCTCAACCCACCAGCTTGAGGAAGGCCTTCTCGTCCAGCACGGCCACGCCCAGTTTGCGGGCCTTTTCCAGCTTGGAACCCGGCGCCCCGCCGGCCACCACGTAGCTGGTCTTGGCCGACACCGAGCCGGTGGCCTTGCCGCCCTTCTTGCGCACCAGGGCCTCGGCCTCCTCGCGGGTCAGGCCCGAAAGCTCGCCGGTGAAGACGAAGGTCCTGCCTTCCAGTTCCAGGCTGGAGGCCGATTCCTCCTCCAACAGCTTCATGTTCAGTCCGGCCTTCTTCAGGTCCGCCACCAGGACCCGGCTTTCCGCCCGCCCGAAGAAGTCCAGCACGCTGGCAGCCGCCACCGGGCCGAAGTCCGGCACCTTCAGCAGTTCCGCCTCCCCGGCGGCGGCCAGGGCGTCCAGGCTGCCGAAGGCGCGGGCCAGGGACTCGGCGGCCCGCTCCCCCACCTGGGGAATCCCCAGGGCGAAGACCAGCCGGCCCAGCCCCCGCCCCTTGCTCGCCTGAAGCGCCTTCACCAGGTTGTCGGCCGACTTCTCCCCCATGTGTTCCAGGGCCGCCAGGTCGGCGGCCTTCAGGCCGTAGAGTCCGGCCGGACCCTTCACCAGGCCCGCCTTCAGCAGCTGCTCGATCAGGGCCGGACCCAGGCCCTCGATGTCCATGGCGTCGCGCGCGCTGAAGTGCTCCAGCCTTCCGGCCACCTGGGCCGGGCAGTAGGGGTTGGCGCAGCGGTGCGCGGCCATGCCCTCCTCGCGCTCCACCTTCCCCCCGCAGACCGGGCACTTCTCGGGAAAGCGCCAGGGCCTGGGGTCGCCCACCCGCTTCTCCTTCAGCACGGCCACCACCTTGGGGATGACCTCGCCGCCCTTCTCGACGAGCACGCGGTCGCCCACGCGCGCGTCCAGGGCCTGGACCTGGTCGGCGTTGTAGAGCGAGGCGTTGGAGATGACCGTGCCCCCCAGCTTCACCGGCTCGAGCTTGGCCACCGGGGTGAGCACGCCGGTGCGGCCCACCGAGGCCTCGATGTCCAGCAGCGTGGTCTCGGCCTGGCCGGCCTTGAACTTGTAGGCGATGGCCCAGCGCGGGCTCTTGGAGGTGGCCCCCAGCACGGCCTGGTCCTCGAAGGAATCCACCTTCACCACCATGCCGTCGATCTCCCAGTCCAGCCCCTCGCGCCGCTCCTCGAAGGACTTGCAGAACCGGATCACCTCCTCCACGCCCCGGCAGGCGCGGAAATGCCGGTCGTGGGGCACGCCCAGGCCGTCCAGGGCCCGCAGGAACTCCCCCTGCGACTTCCAGGGGTTGGGCCGGGCCCCGCCCAGGTTGTAGAGGAAGACCGAAAGGGGCCGGCGGGCCACCTCGGCGGGGTCCAGCATCTTCAGCGTGCCCGAGGCCAGGTTGCGCGCGTTGGCGAACCCGGGCAGGCCCTCGGCCTCGCGCGCGGCGTTGAGTTCGCGGAAGACCTTGCGCGAAAAATAGGCCTCGCCCCGCAGCTCCAGCCGGGCCGGCGCCCGTCCCTTCAGTTTCAGCGGCAGGGAGCGGATGGTCTTCAGGTTGGCCGTGACGTCGTCGCCCACCTCGCCGTCCCCGCGGGTCACGCCGCGCTCGAGGACCCCCCCCCGGTAGTGCAGGGCGATGGCCAGCCCGTCGATCTTCAGCTCCACCACGTAGTCCACGGTTTCGCGCCGGAGGGTCTTGCGGACCCTGGCGTCGAACTCGCGCAGGTCGTCCTCGCTGTAGGTGTTGTCCAGCGACAGCATGGGAACGGGATGCCGGAAGGGGGCGAACCCCTGGCCGGGCTTCCCCCCCACCTTCTGGGTGGGCGAATCCGGGGTGACCAGGGCCGGGAAGGCGGATTCCAGCCCCTTCAGTTCCTTCATCAGGAAGTCGTACTGCTGGTCGGAGATGACGGGAAGGGACTTCTGGTAGTAGAGCTCGTCGTGCTTGGCGATCTCGCGGCGCAGCTTTTCCACGCGCCTCCTGGCTTGGGCCTGGGTCGTCATCAGGATTCCCTGCTCTCCGGCTCCCCCAGCATCTTGTTCAGGATGGGGTCCTCGCAGGCGGGCGGCGCCGGGCGGGGATGCGCGCCCCCCGCCTGCCCGCCCGCCCCCTCGCCCAGGCGCGATTCCAGGTGGTTGATGCGGGCGTTGAGGTAGGCGATGGCCTCGGTGATGGGGTCGGGCAGGTTGGCGTGGGCCAGGGCGTCGTTCATGTCGGCGGTGTGGCGCCTGACCACCCGGCCGGGGATGCCCACCACCGTGGAACTGCTGGGCACGTTGTGCAGCACCACCGAATTGGCCCCCACCCGCACGTCGTCGCCGATGGTGAGCGCCCCCAGCACCTTGGCGCCGGATCCCACCACCACCCGGCTGCCCAGGGTGGGGTGGCGCTTGCCCCTCTCCTTGCCCGTGCCGCCCAGGGTCACCCCCTGGTAGAGCAGGCAGTCGTCGCCGATCTCGGTGGTCTCGCCGATGATGACCCCCATGCCGTGGTCGATGAAGAAGCGCCGGCCTATCCTGGCGCCGGGGTGGATCTCCACGCCCGTCAGCCAGCGGGCCGTCTGGGAAACGGCCCGGGCCGGGAAGAACCAGCCCCGCTGGTGCAGCCGATGGGCCAGGCGGTAGGCCCAGATGGCGTGAAGGCCCGAATACAGCAGGACCACCTGCAGCGCGCTCTTGGCCGCCGGGTCGCCCTGCATCACGGCCCGGATGTCCTCGCGGATTCCAGAAAACATGGCTGCTCCTCAGGATTTCCTTTTCAGGGTCCGCTCGATCTCGCCCACGTGCTCCCCCTCCTCGCGCACCAGCTGGGTGATCATGCGCTTCAGGTCCGGGTCGTCCTCCACCAGGGGCAGCATCTCGCGGTAGCCTTCCAGGGCCTCGCGTTCGTGTTTCAGGTCGTTCTTGAGCATCCCCTCCGGGCCCAAGCGCTTCGGCTCGTAGATCTCCAGGATCTTGACCACCGGATCCCCGCCCAGGGCCACGATCTTCTCGCCCAGCCGGGTGGCGTGGTCCATGGATTCGCGCGACTGCTCGCGGCACAGCTTCTTCAGCCCCGCCTTGCCCGGCCCGGCCACCCAGAAGGACTGGTGCAGGTAGCGCACCACCTCGTTGAGCTCCCTCTCCAGGGCTTCGTTCAGCTTCTTGATGACCTTCTGCTTGTCCATGGGTTTCCCTCCATGCCGCCGGGTTCAGGCCCTCTCCAGGGCCCCCTCAATCCTCTTCCCTCAATTCCCTCGGCCCCTGGCAGTCCGAGCAGACCCCGTAGACCTCCATGCGGTCGGCCTCGGGCTTGAAATCCAGGCCCTTGCAGATCTTGTCGCGCACCGCGCCGATGAGCGGGTCGCGGAACTCGCTGATGGTGCCGCAGCGGGTGCAGATGAGGTGGTGGTGCGGCTCCACGCCCCAGGCCGGCTCGAAGCAGGTCCTGCCGTAGAGGAACTGGCTCTCCAGGGCCAGGCCGCAGCCGGCCAGCAGCTTGAGGGTGCGGTAGACCGTGGAATGCCCGATGCCCGGGTCGCTCTCGCGGACCCGCCGCGAAAGCTCGTCCACGCTCAGGTGCTTGGGCGATTCCAGGAACAGCTTCAGCACGACCTCGCGCTGGGTGGTCTGCTTCAGCCCCTTCTGCTTCAGGTATTTCTTGAAAATTTTGAGTTCGTCGCGCATCCCGCCCCGTCCCGACGCTTTCCGCCGCCCAAACGCGGCAGGGTTCTTTTATCTTTCAAATCCGGATGCCTGTCAAGCAAGGCCGCCCGGACAAGAGCGCGGCGCGACCGGGGCATCCGGGGCTGGCTGGAAAGGGTCTGGGAGGGCCGCCTGGCCTGAAAGGCCGGCGGCGGGGAGAAAGGGGGCCTAGATTTTTCCGGCGAACACGGCCTTCAACACCTGCTGGGCCATGTTGTTCTCAAGGTCCAGCAGGGCCCCGCTCCGGTTCCCCGCCGCGTGCCCCTGGCTGTTGACGGTCCAGTACGTGACCGTGGCCGTGGGGTCGAAGGAATCCTGCGAATCGAAGTTGCAGGGGGGCAGCACCGGGGCGCCCGAGGCCAGGGGCACCAGCCGCCGCGTGGTCCACAGCATGCGGTGGTGGCGGTTGTCCAGGACGTCCAGTTCGGCCACCATCTTCAGCATCAGCTGGAGCGGCTGCTGGTTGGGGTCGAGCTGGGTCACCAGGGTCTGGAAGAGCACGATCCTGCCGTGGATGAGGATGTCGGCCTTCTTCTCCGGCACCACGGCCAGGCGGCCGTCCACCTGGAAGGCCTGCACCACGGCCTGGCCCAGGTCCCGGGTGAGGGTGGCTTCGCCCGTGGGGCTGCATTCGGTGAAATCCGGGATGGCCACGGTGGTGGCCCACAGCGGCACGCCCGACTGCATCAGTCCAAGGGCGAAAGCCCTGCCGGACAGGCACAGCAGCGACAAGGCGAGCAAAAGGCCGGCCGCGGATTTCTGGCGCTGGTTCTTCATGGCGTCCCCCTATGGTCCCGTGGAATGGGACGCCTTTATTCTAAGCCAAACCCGCCGGAATGTCCGGATTTTCCCCGCCCGTTCGTCGCGGGGAGGAAGGCCCGTCTCGGGCCTGAAACCCCACCGCCCCGGACGGGCGCCCGTCCAGCCCCTGCTGGCGGCCACCCTGGCCGTG
>JAJYGY010000196.1 GCA_021790555.1 bacterium | reverse complement strand
CCCACGGCCACGGCAACCGCCTCGCCTACGAGCACGGCGACGGATACGGAGACGTCCACGCCGACGCCGAGTTCGACGTCGACTCCCACGTCCAGCCCGTCCTCGTCGCCAACGGCGGCGCCGACGGATACAGGGACGGCTTCGCCGACCGCCACGACCACGGACACCGCGACTTCGACTCCCACGGATTCGCCTTCTCCGACCGCCACGGCTTCCGCCACGCCGTCCGGCACGTCCACTTCCACGCCGAGCGCGACGCCCACGTCCACGCCTTCCGGCACGGCCACGGCCTCGCCCACCGCGACCCCTTCCGCGACGCCGTCTCCGACTTCGACCCCTTCGGCGACCTTCACGGCCAGCCCCACGGCCACGGGCAGCTCCACGGCCTCGGCCACGGCGACTCCGTCCGGCAGCCCCACGGCTTCACCCAGTGCCAGCCCCACGGCTTCGCCCAGCGGTTCGGCCACGGGCACGCCCAGCCCTTCGCCCAGCTTCACGGCAAGCCTCAGCGCCACGCCGACGGGAACCCCCACGGCCACCCCAACGGCCTCGGCTTCGGCCACGCCCAGCCCGACCATCACCCCCACCTTCACCGCCGCGCCCACGGCGACCTCGGGAGGCAACCAGGTCGCGGTCAATATCTATGACTCCTCCGGGGCCCAGGTGCGAACCCTTTACAGCGGCAGCCTGGCCGGGTCCTCCCTTGGCATGAGCATCGCCGGTGGGGCCTTCCATGTGGACGGACACAACACGGAAATCATCCGCCTGACGGACGTTTCCGGTAGGAACGTGGTCACCCTGAAGTGGGACGGCAAGGACAACCAGGGCAACGTGCTCCAGAGCGGCGACTACTTCATCATCGCCAAGGTCACGCCCGCGGGCGGCAGCCAGTACAGCCTGAGCCAGACCGTGGACATGGTGGTGGACAAGATCAACCTCTTCAGCGGCCTGGTGGGGGTCTTCCCCAACCCGGCCAGCAGCCGCGCCGTGGTCATCATCCAGACCACCGAACCGGGCGTGGTCTTCGACATCCGGGTGTGGAACATGGCCGGGGAACTGGTGAAGGAAATGAGCCTGGACAGCGGCAGCACCCAGAGGCTGTCCTGGAACCTGGATTCCAGCTCGGGAAGCGACCTGACCGACGGGGCCTACGTGGTGGAGTTCTCGGGCAGGGACCAGGCCACCGGCCAGGTGGACCGCAAGACCTTCAAGTTCGCCATCCTGAGGAACCAGTAGAAGACCCGCCGTCCGCGGGCCGGTTTCAAAGCGCTTGCCGCCGGGTGGGGGCTGTGCTTAAATGACGAAAAATTTTAGGAGACGCGGTTTTTGAAGCCTTTGGCACTTTTTTCGATGATCCTGCTGCTGGCGCCCCTGTCCTTGCGCGCCGATTTTTCAAAGCCGGGCGACACGGGAATCGGGGCCGTCGGCCAGTCCATGGGGGGCGCCCATAGCGCGGTGGGAAGCGATCCCCAGGACGTCTTTCTCAACCCCGCCGACCTGGCCGGCTTCCAGAAAGTGCGCCTGGCCGGCACCTATGGCGGCCTTTTTTCCGGCCTGGAACAATACCTGGGCCTGTCGGCCGTCTCGCCGGTGGACCTCAGTTCGCTGGCGCTGGGTTTTTCCACCTACCGGCTGTTCAGCACCCAGACGGGAGACGACCAGCAGACCTGGATGGCCAGTTTCGCCCTGCCCCTGACCGACTCGGGAAGCAGCGACCTGGGCGTCTCCCTGAAATACCTGCGGGTCGACGACGCCGACCCCGCCCAGGCCTTCGGCCTGGACGCCGGCATCCGGGGAAGTTTCTCCACCTACCGCGACCAGACCCTGGACCTGGCGGCCTCCCTGCTGGACGTGGACACGGTGCTGCTCCACCAGAGCGGCCTGCAGGAGCCCCTGCCTCAGCTCTACAAAATCGGCCTGGCCTACCGCGTCCCCCATGCCGTCGTCTTCGCGCTGGACCAGGATTTCCGCACCGACCTGCGCGACCTTGGCGCGGGAGGGCAGGACGCGACACACGTGGGCGTGGAGAAGCCCTTCTGGAAGGACAGGCTGCTGGCCCGGCTGGGCTACAGCAGCCTGTCGGGCAGCAGCGGCCGCCTTTCCCTGGGGCTGGGCCTGCGCTGGCGCTCCCTGAAGGTGGACTACGCCTTCCTTCCCTCCAGCGGGGACGTGGGCGCCAGCCACCGGCTGAGCCTGGACTGGGGCTGGGACTGGCGGGTCCCGGCCGCCCCCGCCCCCTTGAGCCCCGCCGCGTCGGCCCTGCCGGCGGCCCCGGTGATCGTTCAAAGCCTGGGGGGCAACGGCATGGCGCTGTTGAGCTGGCGCGAGGCCGCTTCCACGGCGGTGAGGGCCTACCGGGTCTACGTCGCCGAGGGGCCCGATTCCGCCTTCAAACCCCTGGCGGACACGACCTTTTCCCAGACCAGCCTGCAGATCAACGGCCTGCCCAACGGGCGGGACCGCTGGTTGCGCGTCTCGGCCCTGGGAGCCGGGGAGAGCCCGCTTTCCAAGGCCGTGGTGGTGCGCCCGGAGGCCCCCTCGGACCAGGTGGCCGGGCTGATGAAGCGGGCCCGGGAGGAATCCATGGCCGGACGGCCGGACCTGGCGCGCACCCTGGCCGACCAGGCCCGTTCCCTGGATCCGCTTTCGGCCGACGCCTTCCTGCTGGCCCAGAGGCTGGACGCCCTGGGCCGGCAGGAAAGCCGGGACGCCGCGAACCCAAGCAAGGGGGTGGCCCCATGAGACGGCATGTTTTCCTTTTACTGGCTGCCCTGGTCCTTCCCCTGGGCCTGGCCGCGGCCGGGTCGTCCGGCTCCACGCAGGCGGCCTACAACTTCCGGCAGGCCCAGAGCCTCTACCTGGCCGGCGACCTGGACGCAGCGGCGCAACAGGCCCTCCTGGCGATGAAGGAGGACCCCGCCACCCCCGGCCTGGGCGACTTCTACCGGCAGCTGGTCCAGGAGCAGAAGCGCCTCAAGCAGGTCAACCTGGGCGCGTCGGCTTCCCCTGAACTCTCCAACGGGCACAAGGCCCGCCAGGCCTCCTCGCCGGGGGCCTGGGGAAGGATCTGGGAAGCGCTGTACGGCCTTCGCGACAGCGCCGAGGCCCATTGGGGCGAGCTGGAAGGCAAGGTGGATTCGCAGGCCCAGGAACAGCAGCTGATGACCCAGGACCTGGTGCGGCTCCAGGATTCCATCACCCAGACCCGTGAAAGCGGTACCCGCTGGACCTTCTGGGTGCTGGTGGTCCTTTTCACCCTGCTGCTGATCCTCATGATCCAGGTGGGGGTCCTGATGAGGATGCGGAAATCCCTTTCCGAACTGCGCGTGGAGGTGGACGCCCGGAGGCGATGGGCCTCAGGCAAGATGGCCACGGCGGAGGACAGGGCCGACCCCAGATGGGAATCCTGATCAAGGATCACCAGATTGAGGTTCCGCATGGCAAAACCAGGCCCGTTTTTTGGGAGAACCCCGGCTTGCGCTTCCAACAGTTTTGGTTCAAAATTCTTTTCGCTTGGCTGATCGCGGCCCTGCCCCTCGCCCTGGCCGCGGCGGATTTCACGGTGGGAGGGGGGAGTGGGTCCCCGGCGGCGTCCGGGCAGCCCGCCCAGGCCCCGGTTTCCGGGGCGGGGGCCGGGGATGATGGATCCAACCCGGTAAGCCGGTTTTCGCGGCCCGAGGCCGTGGCCGGGCCGGGCCTGATGTGGGACGCCGGCGACGCGCCGACGGCCTACCTGCTGAACAAGTACGAGGTCAAGACCGACCTGCGCTTCTACGAAAGCGGCGGCATCCTGGGCAAGGCCTACCTTGGGCTGTTCCCCTGGCTGACCATCGGCGGAGGAGCCAACGCCGAGAACGTCATCGGGTCCGGCGACGTGACCATGACCCGCGACGACGCCATGGTGCTGGCCCGCCTGCAGCTGCTGCGCGAGAGCGACAATTGGCCGGCCCTGGCCCTGGGATGGGACGGCCCGGCCTACAGCTTCGTGCCCACCCGCGGCCTCTACCTGGCGGCCAGCAAGGAGATCAGGACTTCGCTGGGCTACTGCCAGATCCACGGTTCGCTGAACACGGCCCGCTTCGCCGACTTCAAGGCGGACCAGGACCTGGAAGGGGCGCTGGCCTTCACGTCGGTGGTATCGCTGGTGACGCTGTTCACCGAGTTCGACGACGCCTTCAACCCCCAGGGGGGGTACTTGAACGCCGGGTTCCGGGTAAACCTGGACCCCATCAACATCGGATTCGAATTCCGGGATCTTGGCGCGCGGCACGGCCCGGTTTTCCGCCTGCTGCGCGTGGGATACATCGGTCTGTTTTGAAACGGGAGGCATCCATGGCCGGCGCGGGGATGGAATTTGAGAAGTCTCTGACCGAGTTGGAACAGAAAATCGAGGAACTCAAGAAATTCGCCCAGGTGGAGAACATCGACGTCAGCAACGAGGTCTCCAAGCTGGAGCGCAAGGCCGAGGAGCTGCGCAAGGACATCTTTTCCCGGCTGTCGGCGTGGCAGGTGGTCCAGATCATGCGCCATCCCGAGCGGCCCCACGCGCTGGACTACGTCTCCGAATTCGTGGGCCAGTTCCTGGAGGTGCACGGCGACCGCCATTTCGCCGACGACAAGGCCATGATCTGCGGCTTCGGGCAGCTGGACGAGCACAGGATCGGGCTGGTGGGCATCCAGAAGGGAAGGGACACGAAGGAAAACCTGATGCGCAACTTCGGCATGTGCCAGCCCGAGGGCTACCGCAAGGCCCTGCGCTTCATGAAGATGTGCGAGAAGTTCCGCCTGCCCATCGTCAGCCTGATCGACACCAGCGGCGCCTATCCCGGCCTGGAAGGCGAGGAGCGCTCGGTGGCCGAGGCCATCGCCCGCAACCTCTTCGAGATGTCCCACCTGCGCGTGCCCATCGTGGTGGCCGTCATCGGCGAGGGGGGGTCGGGCGGGGCCGTGGGCATCGGGGTGGGCGACAGGATGCTGATGATGGAGTACGCCTACTATTCCGTCATCTCGCCGGAAGGCTGCGCCGCCATCCTGTGGAAGGACCGGGCCAAGGCCGAGAGGGCGGCCGAGGCGCTGAAGGGCACCGCCAAGGACCTGCTGGCCCTCGGGGTCATCGACGAGATCGTTCCGGAACCCCTGGGCGGCGCCCACCGGGACCCCAAGGCCGCCGCCCTGAACCTGAAGATGGCCCTGAAGCGATCGCTGCAGGCCCTGGAGGGCATGTCGCCCGAACGGCTGGTCGAGGCCCGCTATTCCAAATACCGCTCCATGGGCCGCGTGCTGGAAGGCCTGGCCCAGGAGGCCGCGGCGGGATGACCCCGCGGGCCGGCCAATTCAAGAGGGGAAAAGCATGAAACGACCGCGCGCCCTGACCTTCTGGTTGGGGTTCTTTTTTTTGGCCGCCTTGCCGGCCTGGGGCCGGGCGCAGGGCGGGGCGACCCCGACCCCGCAGGCCCCCCTGGTGGGCATCGACCCCGGGCACGGAGGCCAGGACCGGGGGGTGCGGGTGGACGGCTTCACCGAGGCCGACTTCACCCTGAACCTGGCCGGGCTGGTCCGGGACGCACTGAGGAACCTTGGCCAGGCGGCGGTCCTTTCAAGGAACGGCGACGTGGACCTCTCCAACACGGCGCGGGTGCAGTGGGCCAACCAGGCCCACCTGGCCTGCCTGGTCAGCCTGCACGCCAACTACAGCTTCAGCCCCGCCTCCAGCGGGGTGCGCGTTTTCGTGCCTCCGGCTTCGGCCCCGCCCCAGGTGGTGTCCAACCCGGACGGGGGAGCGGGGCTGCCCATCCTGCGCTGGGGACAGGCCTCGGCGCTCAACGCCGCCGCCTCGCGCCGCCTGGGCCAGGACATCGCCGCCGAGCTTGAGGCGGGTTCGGCCCAGAAGCGCGGCGTGCAGTCGCTCAAGCTGGCCCTCTTCCGTGGGCTGGTGCCGCCGGCCTGCCTGGTGGAATGCGGCTTCGCCAGCAACCCGGGCGACCTGGCCAAACTGAAGGACCCCCAGCACGCGCGGGACCTGGCCCGCGAGATCGCCCAGGGGATCGAACGCTACCTGGGCTCCCCCGCCCCCCAGTGAAGAAAGGCAGGACCCGATGCCAGAACCGCAGCCCAATCCGCCCAGGCCCGGGCGCTTCTTCGCGAAGGCCGCCCTGGCGGTCCTCGTCCTGGCGCTGGTGGTCCTGGCCGGCCTGTGGCGCCACTACCGCGCCGGGGAGGAGGGCAAGGCCAAGCCCAGGACGGCCACCGACCTCTTCAGCGGCCGCGAACCCAAGATGGCCGTGCGGCTGTATTTCGTCTCGGCCGACAAGGGCACCCTGGCGGTGGAAAGCCGCGACATCTTCCGCACCGCCTCGCTGGTCAACCAGGTGAAGCAGGTGGTGCTGGACCTCCTCAAGGGCCCGCAGGAGAAGGGCCTGGCGGGGGTGTTCCCCCCGGGGGTGCAGTTGAAGGAGCTTTTCCTGGGTCCCGACGGCCTTTGCGTGGTGGACTTCTCGCCCGAGGTGCAAAGCCTGCATCCGGGCGGGACCACCGGCGAGTACATGACCCTCTACTGCCTGGTGCACTCCCTGGCGGGCAATTTCGCCCAGATCCAGCGGGTCCAGATCATGGTCGACGGCCAGGTGGTGGACAGCCTGGCCGGGCATTTCGACATCGCCGCCCCCCTGACCGTCAACGACTTTTAGCCTCAAGGAATTCCATGGAAAACATCCCCACCAAGTACGACCCCAAGGAAGTCGAGGAACGCTGGTACCGCCTCTGGGAGGAGCGGGGCTTCTTCAGGACCGACTCCGCCTCCCCCAAACCAGCCTTCAGCATCGTCATCCCGCCGCCCAACGTGACCGGCTCGCTGCACATCGGGCACGCC
>JAJYGY010000170.1 GCA_021790555.1 bacterium | reverse complement strand
TTCCGATCTATGTTGCATGGTCGGCTCCTGGTGATCAGACGTCCGGGGGACGCAGGAAGTGTCTCAGCTTTTCGCGGGCGCGCTTCAGCCGGCCCTTGATGCCGTCCAGGCTCAGTCCCAGGCGCCGGCCCATCTCCTGGTAGCTGATGCCTTCCTCCTCCCGCACCAGGTCCAGCAGCCGGCGCTCGCCCGGGCTGAGGCGTTCCAGGGCTTCCGGCGGAAGGGCGGGCGCGGGTTCCGGCTGGGGGGCGGACACCAGGGACGCGGGCAGCGGCTCGCCGGCCTCGGCCATGGCCTCCAGGGACCGGGCGGCCCGGCGCCGGCGCCGGCGCAACTGGTCCTTGCACTGGTTGACGCAGATGCGGGTCAGCCAGGTGCGGAAGCTGGAGCGCCCCTGGAACCGCCCCAGCGCGCGGTAGGCCTTGAAAAAGGACTCCTGGGCGGCCTCCTCGGCGTCGTGGCGGTTGCGGAGCAGGGCCAGGCACAGCCGGAAGGCGTAATCCTGGTGCCTGCGCACCAGGGCCTCGAAAGCCCCGGTGTCGCCGGCCGCGCCGCGGGTGACAAGTGTGGCTTCCTCATCCTCGATGACGACCCCCCATGGAAGGACGTCGATTCGACGACCGCGCGGGCCCTCCGGTGTCGCGGCCCGGACCGGCCGGTCGACGGCCGCCGGAAATTCCGCCCTTCAAAACCGCCGCCGCATGGGGGGCATCCCTCACCGCGCCAGGCGCACTTTTTTTCCGGCGCGGGCGCTGTCCCGGATGGCCTGCATGACCCGGGCCTGGGCCAGCGCCTCGGATTCGAAGTCGAACCCGGCCGAACCGGGCCGGCGGATCTCGGCGGCGAAGGCCTCCAGCATGGCCACGTACTGGTCCGGTCCCTTGGCGGTCCGTCGCCGCGGACGCGTGCCGGCCAGCACCCCCCGCCTTTCCACGATTTCGGCCGCGGGCGGCGCCACGAAAGGCCTGGGCATCTCCAGCCGCCCCTTCTCCCCCCAGATCTCGCAGCCCTGCCACAGGCTCATCCGGAAACCGAAGGCCACCAGGGCCGAGGCGCCTTCCCCGAATTCCAGCAGCGCGCCGCCTCCGGTGTCCACCCGGAAACCCGGGTCCTTGTGGAGCGTGGCGGTGACCGCCAGGGGCTCCCTTCGCATGAATAGCCTGGCCGCGCTCACCGGATAGCACCCCACGTCGTTGAGGCTGCCGCCCCCCAGTCCCGGATCGAGGCGGTAGTTGCGCTTCTCCCCGTACCAAAATCCCAGCCGCGACTGGACCAGGCGGACCGGCCCGATCCTGGTCCGCGCCAGCCTGGCCGCCAGGGACTGCTGGGCGTGGAAGCGGAACATGAAGGCCTCCATCAGGCGCACGCCGGCCTTGCGGCAGGCGGCCAGCATGGCCTCGGCCTGGCGCAGCGAGGGCGCCAGGGTCTTCTCGCACAGCACGTGCTTGCCGGCGCGGGCCGTCCGCGCGGCCCATTCGGCGTGCAGGCCCTCGGGCAGGGGCAGGTACACCGCGTCGATGTCCGGGCGTCGCAGCAGGGCCTCGTACCCGGTAACTCCCTCCAGCCCGAAAGAGCGGGAGGCGGCCCGGGCGCGGCCGGTCCCGCGGCTCGCCATGGCCACGGGCAGCACGCCCCGCGCCCGTTTCATGGCCGGCACCACGCGGCGGCAGATCCGGCCGGTGCCCAGGATCCCGAAACGCAGCGGCTTCACGCCCGCTTCCCCCGGCGCCCGGCGCGGCCGGCCTTCAGCGCGGCCAGGCCGGCGTACAGCGCCACCGGCGCCTCGTGGTCCTTCAGCTTCCAGCGCACCTCCCAGCCCTTGCCGGCGCGCCGCACCTTCACCGAGGCCGGCAGGCCCCGCCACCATTCCGCCTGGCCGCCCGGACCCGGCGCGTCCGGCCCGGCGAACGAGGCGGCGGAACGCCCCTTGCGCATCCATTCCACCAGGCGCGCGGACTGCTCGCGTCCCAGGCGGCCGTCCATCATCGCGGCCAGGGCCTCCTCCACCCGGGCCTGGTCCCCCGCCTCGCCGGCGCGCAGGGAGAGCAGTTCCAGCGCGCTCTCCTCCGAAAGCTCGAAGGGTTCGGGCTCGCCCACCAGGCGGCGGTAGATCATCTCGCGGGCCGCGCGGCTGAGCAGGCCGGCCAGCTTCAGCGCCCGTCCCACGGCCTGGGGGGCCATGTCGAAGCGCTCGGCCACGTCCTTCTGGGTCAGGTCCTGGCGCCATTCCAGCAGCTTCTCGATGGCCAGGTAGCGGTCCAGCCAGTACATGGGCCCGCCCCGGTTGTCCAGCAGGGCGGCCTCGAAGGCCTTCTCCGGGCTCAGGTCCCGCACCTCGGCCCGCACCTCCTTCCAGCCCAGCCTCAGGCAGGCCAGGTAGCGCGCCTGGCCGCCCACGATCTCGTATTTTTTCCCCGGATCCAGGGCCCGCTCCTCGGGGCTCAGGGGCCGCAGCACCAGGGGCGCCCTCTGCCCGGCCGCGGCCATGGAATAGGCCAGCAGGCGGATGGCGGTCTCCGGGATGGCCCGGCGCGGGTGGTGGGGGTTGGGACGGATTTCAGGCAGGGGCACGGGGACGGAGGCGGCGCGGGTCATGGCTGGGTTCATGGATTTCCTTTGGAGCGGGTTGGAGCCGGACGGCCGCCAAAATAAAACAGGGCAACCTGAAACTCAACCCCCATCCGCCGCCCTGGCCGGCCGCCGCGCCCTCCTGGAGGGCGGCGCCTTCCACAGGGAAGGCGGGCCGGCCGGCCCCCAGGTGCCGAATTCCAGCCCCGAGGCCGAACGCCGCGCGCAAACGCACCCCTGCAGGTCCGTGCGGTACAGGGCGCAGCCCGCGGCCTTCAGCCTGGACAGGACCCCCGCCTTGGGGAAGCCGAAGCCGTTGTTCCATCCCGCCTGGATGAGGGCCGCCCGTGGCCGGACGGCCCCGAGCAGGGGGCGGCCCGTGGCGGTGTCGCTGCCGTGGTGCCCCACCTTCAGCAGGGCCACCCGGCCGGGAGGGAAGGATTTCAGCATGGCCGCCTCACCCCGCCGCTCCACGTCGGCCTGAAGCAGCAGCCAGTCCCCCACCCGCAGCACCAGCGAATTGTTGTTGGTGTCGTCCCGCGTGCCGCGCAGCAGCGCCGCGGCCGGGTTGAGCACGGTCCACCGCCCGGCCTCGTCGGCGGGCTGCCTTCGCCCGGCCCGGGGCACCTCCACTTGGAAACGGCCCGTCCTCAACAGGGCCCGGTAACGCGCCCACAGGCCCGAAAGCCGGCCGGCGGCGCCGGATCCCCTGGGCGCCAGGCCCGAATCCAGCACCTTGCCCACCGGAAAATGCTCCAGCACCCAGGGCAGACCGCCCAGGTGGTCCGCGTCCGGATGGGTGCTCACCACCCAGTCCAGGCGCGAAATGCCCAGGAACCGCAGGGCCGGCACCACCACCCAGCTTCCCGCGTCCGGCCGCTCCGGGCCCGCGTCCACCAGCAGGGTGCGGCCGTCCCCGAATTCCACCAGCGTGCAGTCGCCCTGGCCCACGTCCAGGAACCAGGCCTTGGTCAGGCCCGGATGCCGGTGCGGAAGCGAGGCGCGCAGCAGCAGCGCCAGGCACAGGCCCAGCAAGGCCGGCCCGGCCAGCCAGGCCCAGGCGCGCGGGCGCTCCCGCCGCGGGGCGGCGGCCAGCCGGTTCCACAGCAGCCAGGCTCCCAGCGCCCAGGCCGCCAGCCAGGCCCAGGAGGGCCGGCCGGTGGAGAGCGCGGCCAGGGGGAGCCCGGCCAGGAAACGGGTGCAGGCGCGCAGGGCCAGGGCCATCCATCCCAGGGCGTGGCCGGCCAGCGAGGCCGCGCCGGGAAAGGCCAGGCCCGTCACGGACACGGCCAGGCCCAGCAGCAGGATGGGCGCCAGGAATAGCCCGCCCACCAGGTTGGAAAGCAGGGAGGGGTAGCTGAACTGGTGGAACTGGAAGGCCTCCACCGGGACGACGGCCAGCTGCACCGCCAGGGTGACGGCCAGGAGCCCGGCCGCGAGGGCGAGGGCAGTCCGCCCCCGGCCGGACCCAAGCGTCGGGATCCTCCCCTTGAACGGGCCGGCGAAAAGCACGATGGCGAGGGTGACGGCGAAGGAAAACTGGAAACCGGCCTCGAAAAGGGCCGCCGGCGAGGCCAGCAGGACGACCAGGGCCCCGAAGGCGAGGCTGGTGGGGAAATCCGTCTCAAGGTCGGCAAGGCGGGCCAGCAGCACCAGCAGGAGCAGGCTGGCGGCGCGCAGGGCGGGGGTCTGCAGGCCGGTGACCGCGGCGTAGGCGCCCACCAGGGCCAGGGACCAGGCGGCCCGCCGGCGCCTGCCCGGGGTGAACCAGGACAGGGCCTTCAGGAAAAGCGCCAGGGCCAGCTCCAGGTGCAGGCCGGCCACGGCCAGCAAATAGGAAAGCCCGCTTTTGGAAAAGGCCTCGCGCTCCGCGGCGGGAATGCCCCGCCGGTCCCCGAAGACCATGGCCGCGACGATGCCCCAGGCCGGGGCTTCGTCCGGGGAGGCTGCCGGGTCGGCCGGCAGGGCCCCGCGCAGGGAGCCCACCAGGGCCTCGCGGCAGTCCCACGCCAGGCGCCGCCAGTTCCAGAAGCCCCCTTGTTTCAGCAGGCGCGGTCCGGAACCATGGCGCGGCCAGGCCTGGGCCGTGATTCCCTGCCCGGCCAGGTAGGAGCGGTAGTCGAACTCGCCCGGGTTGCGGGGGGGACCGGGGGAGCGCAGCAGGCCCACCAGGCCGGCCTCATCCCCCGGCGCCAGGGAGGGTTCGCCAGGCCGTGCCTGCCAGGCCACCCGCACCCCGCCGGGCAGGGTGCGCGGGGGCGTGCCGGGCGGGGCGGCCACCCGCACCTTCTCCAGGACCAGCGCGCGCCGCTCCCCGGCCCCGGGCAGGACCATGCTTTCGCGCACCTGCCCGGTCACCCAGGCCCACTGGCCGGGCCCGGGCGGGGACTCCAGCCGGCCCAGCCAGGGCTGGGCCCGGCCCAGGCCCAGCAGGGCCCCGGCCAGGAAGAACAGGGCTGCCGCCCCAACCCGGCGCCCCCGGGCCCACAGCGCCAGGGCCGGCGGCAGGGCGGCAAGGCCGGCCAGGAGCGGGCCAAGGCCCCGGCCGGCCCAGGGCCACAGGGGCGCGGACAGGACGCCCGCGACCAGGCCCAGCGCCGCGCAAAGCAGCGGACGCCTCCACAGGGATTCGCCCCAACCCCCCATCCGAGCCTCCCCGAGCGGTCATGCGGACCTTGACCCGGTCCCGCAAAACCGGCAAACTTCCCCCACGTCTTCATTCTCTGGAGGGAGCATGAAAAACAGTCCGCGGGAGGACAACTGGGCCATGGGGTGCCACTTGAGCGCCCTGGCCGGGCTTGTCATCCCTTTTGGAAACATCCTGGGGCCCCTGGTGGTCTGGCTGGTGAAGCGGGAAGAGATGAAGCGGGTCGCCGAAGCGGGGAAGGAGGCCCTCAATTTTCAGATTTCCATGACGATCTACCTGCTGGTGGCGAGCCTGCTGTGCTTCGTGCTGGTCGGCTTCGTGCTGCTGCCGGTGCTGGCGCTGGCCGACCTGGTGCTGACCATCGTGGCCGGGGTGAAGGCCGGCCAGGGCGAGGATTACCGGTATCCCTTCACCTTCCGCCTGGTCGGCTGAGGGTCAATCCCCGCTGCAGTTCTCGATGATGCAGTGGCAGTTTTCGCAGATGACCTTGCAGTGTTCGTAGCGGAAGCGGGTGCTTCCGCACTGGTAACAGATCATGACGGCGTGCCGGATCCTGCGCCACATGGCGGCCTCCCCGAGGGATGTTGGAAAGGAACCCATGAACCCCGAAACCCTGTTCAGCCGCGCCGAGGCGGCCCGGGCCGCGTCGCGCTTCGCGGCCTCGGAGAGAATCTACCGCCAAATCCTCGCCCTGAAAAGCCTGGACGCGCGAAACCGGGCCGAAGCCCTGCTGGGCGCCGGGGACGTCTGCCGGCTGCAAGGCCGCTTCTCGCGGGCCCTGCAGGACTACGCCCGGGCCGAGGCCCTGCTGAAGGACCGAGACCCGGGCCGGGCCATGGACGCCTCCACGGGCTGGGCCCTGGCCGCGCGGGCCGTCGGCCGCGCCCGGGAGGCCCTGCCCCGGCTGAAGAAGGCCCTTGCCCGCTATTCCCGGGCAGGCGACCACAAGGGCCGGGCCTTCGCCCTGTGGGCCCTGGGCGGCACCTGGCGCATCGCCGGGGACATGAAGCGGGGGCGGAATTTCCTGGTCCAGGCGCTGGAGCAATACCGGTCCCTGGGCGACGCCGAAGGCCGGGCCTACGCCCACTGCGCCCTGGGCGGCCTGGAGCGCATGCGCGGCGACATCCCCGCCTCGGCCCGGCACTACCGTCTGGCCAATTCGGCCATGCGCCGCAGGGCGGACCGCTTCGGCGTGGCCTATTCCTACTGCGGGCTGGGCAACGTGGAGCGCATGAACGGCCGTTTCAGGCCCGCCCTGGGACTGTACCGCAAGGCCGAAGCCCTCTATAAAAAGATAGGCGACCAGGTCAGCTACGCCTACACCCTGTGGTCCATCGGCACGGCCCACAAGATGATGGGCGGCACCCGGCCCGCCCGGGCCGCCTTCGCCACCGCCCAGCGCCTCTTCCTGAAGACCGGCGACACGCGCGGCCAGGTCTACGCCCTGCTGGGGTTCGCGGAACTGGAATGGATGCAAGGCCGCGCCTCCCGGGCCCTGCCCTTCTGGTCGAAGGCCCGCGCCCTGGCGGCGCGGCACGGCTTCGCCTGGGAATCCCTGCACGTCAGGGCCCTGGCCGGCGGAAAGGTGGATTCCCTGGCGGCCTCCTACCGGAAGGCCGGGTCCGCCTTCCATCCCCGGTCCATGCCGGTCAACGGGCCCTGAACCCGAAGC
>JAJYGY010000340.1 GCA_021790555.1 bacterium | reverse complement strand
GTGGGGGGTGTGCTTGTCCTTCAGGCCCAGGGTGACGCGGTAGGCCTTTTCCACGGATTCCAGGGTGATGTGCGCGTTGGCCTGGGGGGAAGGGAAGAGGTAGCCCTTGGCCGGGTTGCCCAGGACGCCCTTCCATTGGCGCAACTCGTCGGCAATGGGCTGGCAGAGGAAGACCTTGTGGTCGTGGAAGCGGTCCTTGGCCTTCATCTTCTTCCTGGGGATGACCCAGACCGGGGATTCGGCGGATAAGTCGAATTCGCCCCATTCAGCGTCCACCACGTTGCCCAGCCGGGTTGCCGTGAAGGCGCAGAGGCGGTGGGCCAGGCGGACAGGGCGGGAGATCAGGGGGGAAGCCTCCATATTATTAAGGATCTCCCCCAGGCCCTTGAATTCCAGAATGGCCGGCATCCGGCCCTTGGCCCGCCTTCTGGGCAGGACCTCCCGAACCGGCTCGGCCGGGTTGTCGTTTCGCAGGCCCCTGGCCTGGGCGAAGCGGAAGATGCCGTTGACGTGCTGGAGGATCTTGGAGGCCGTCTCGTCCACCCCGCGCTTGCGGATGGTCTCCACCACCTTGGTGACCATGGCCGGGGTCACCTTCGAGACAGGCAGCTTGCCCAGGGCGGGCAGCACGTCCCGCTCCAGGGCCCGGCTGGAGGTCTGGTAGTGGATGTCGCTCCAGTCTTTTTTCCGCATGGCCAGCCAATCCGCGGCCACGGCGGCCAGGGTCTCGCCCGAGGAGGCCATGGTTTCGGCCCGGTCCTTGTGCCGCAACTGCACCGGGTCTTGGCCGGCGCTGATCTGCTTCCTGGCCTCATCCCTGGCCTGGCGTGCCTGCGCCAGGCTGACCTGCCCATAGGGCCCGATGGAATAGAGTCGGTCCTTGCCAGCCAGCCGGTACTTGAGGCGCCAGACCGGGGTGCCGGCCTTGGTGAAGGCCAGGTGCAGACCCCCGCCGTCAAACAGGGTGGATTTCCCGGCCTGGCCCTGTTTGGCCCTGGTTGTGAAGGCCTTGATGGCCCGATCCGAAAGCCGGTTGATGCCCCTTCCGCCTGCAGCGTCCATGCCGCCTCCAACCCTGAACCCTCTAAAAAGGGCCAAAATGGCCCCTTTGGGTGGCCTTCCGTGATATACCCAGTTCGGAATCCGGCGTTATACCGATTGATATACCGATCTTACCTGGATTGGGCAAGACGTGTCAAGACGAACTAGAACAAACAGAGTTGATTATTCAATAAAAAAGCGGCACAATCCGTTTTGGCTGGACTGTGCCGCTGGTAATATGGTGGAGGCGGCGGGAATCGAACCCGCGTCCGAAAAAGAATCCTCAAAAGGCCCTACACGCTTGTCCGCGGATTTATTGTCTCGCTTCCGGGGCCGCCCCGCGGCGGGCTTCCCCTTCGGCCAGCATCCTTGAGATCTCGCCCCTCAGCCAAGATGCCCGGCTTCGGGGCCAGCCCGTGTGCGGCCATCGTCCGTCCCCCACGGGCCGAAGGGGCGGCGATGGTCGCGGCCTTAGGCCGCGAGTGCTAACGGTTCGTCAGCAGTTGTACTTTACCCAAGTTTTTAACGAGGTCTTGAGAACCCCCCGGCGTGCTCCTTCCGGTTCACCTTTTCCGTCGAAGCCAAGTCGCCCCCGTCTGAAAACAGATGGGACTATAACAAAGACCAAAGTCCTGCTAGGATGTCCACCATTGTAACGCAAATTCCGGCGTTTGGGTTGGGATTTGTCCTTGAAACGGCGCGAGGAGCGAGGTGAAGCAACCCAAGGCCCCCAAGGTCTGGTTCGTGTACGTGCTGCTGTGCGAGAACGACAGCCTGTACACCGGCATCTCGCCCGACCCGGAAAGGCGCCTGAAGGCCCACCGGGAGGGCCGGGGCGCGGCCTACACGCGCATGCACAAGCCGCTCGAGATGCTGTCGAAGGAGCGGATCGGAAGCTATCCCATGGCCCTGCGCCGGGAACGCCAGGTGAAGGGCCTTTCCAGGCCGGCCAAGCTGCGCTACGTGGAAAATCCGCGGCGCCTGGCGCGGCCCGGGCCCTCGGCCCGCGTCTGGCCCGGGCGCCCCCGGCGTCGCCGTGGGCGCGCCCGGAGCGGAAAGGAAACCGCGTGATCCAGCATTGCCTCTTCGCCGCGCTGCTCGCCTGCGCCGCCACGGGACGGGCGGAGGACTTCACGGTCTCGCCCACGGCCCAGCCGGCGCCCACGGCGCCCACGGCGCCCCGGACCCCGCGGGCCCGGACCGCCCGGAAGCCGGCCGCCCCGCGTTCCGGGGCGGGGAAGTCCCGGGCAGGGGCCACGCTGGACTTCCTGCGCCGCGACCCGGATTTCACCGACCTGAAGGGCATGCCGGGGGTGGAAGTGGACCTGAAGTACGCCGGCAGGGACAACTTCACGGGCCGCGACGTGTACGGGGATTTCCGGCGGGCCTTCCTGCGGCGGACGGCCGCGCGCAAGCTGAAGCGGGCGGCGGCGCTGCTGCGCCGCCGGCATCCGCGCTGGAAGATCGTGGTCTTCGACGCGCTGCGCCCGGCCTGGGCCCAGCCCGTGCTGTGGTCGCACGTCTCGGGCGCGCGCCGGAAATACGTGGCCAACCCCAGGCTGGGTTCCACCCACAGCTTCGGCATGGCCGTGGACGCGGGCCTGCTGGACGCGGACGGAAGGCCGGTGGACATGGGCACGGGTTTCGACGCCTTCACGCCCCTTTCGCAGCCGCGGCTGGAGGGGTATTATCTCAGGCGCCGCAAGCTGACCGAGACCCAGGCGGCCAACCGGGCCATTCTGCGTGACGTCATGACCCGGGCCGGCTTCACCCAGTTTCCGCTGGAATGGTGGCATTTCGACGCGCTGCCCCAGAAAGAGGTGAGGCGGCGCACCAAGATCGTGGACTGAGCGGCCTGGTTCCGGTTGGACGGGCGCGGCGGGGTCTTGAAGGGCGTTTCCGCGCCCGGCCGACCGTACGGATGAACGGGACGGGCGCGGGATTCCCGGGGAGGAAGGCATGGAGCAGAAGCTGTGGTACAAGGGGCACGGGTCCATCCCGGGCCGGGGCACGGCCATGAACCCCACGGGCCGCTTCGAGAAGCTGGCCCTGGACCTGGAGGGTTTCGAGGACGAGCCGGGGCAGGCCGCGCCCGAAACGCGCTACCTGAAGGATTCGTCGCGGAGCATCCTTTCCAGCAACGACAGCCCGGACGTGGGCTTCCGCTTCAGCGCCAATCCCTACCGGGGCTGCGAGCACGGCTGCGCCTACTGCTACGCCCGGCCCACCCACGAATACCTGGGCCTTTCGGCCGGGCTGGATTTCGAGTCCGTCATCATGGTCAAGACCGCGGCGCCGGCCCTGCTGCGCCGGGAGCTTTCGCGGCCGGGCTACCGCTGCGAACCCATCCTCTTCAGCGGGGTGACGGACTGCTACCAGAGGGCCGAGCGGGCCTTGAAGCTGACGCGCGGCTGCCTGGAGGTGCTGCTGGAATGCCGGCATCCGGTGGGGCTGATCACCAAGAGCGCCCTGGTGACGCGCGACCTGGACCTGCTGTCGGGCCTGGCCGCCCTGGGCTGCGCCACGGTCTGCCTCACCGTCACCACCCTGGACGCCTCCCTGAGCGCCCTGCTGGAGCCCCGCGCCGCCCCGCCCCAGGCGCGCCTTTCGGCCATCCGGACCCTGGCCCGGGCCGGCGTGCCCGTGGGGGTGAACGTGGCGCCCGTGATTCCGGGCTTGACGGACCACGAAATTCCTTCCATTTTGCAGGCTGCCCGGGATGCCGGAGCCAGGGGCGCCGGGGCCGTGATGCTGCGGCTGCCCTACGGCGTGAAGGACCTCTTTTCCGACTGGCTGGGCCAGCACTTTCCGGACCGCAAGGACAAGGTGCTGGGGCTCATCCGGGCCGTGCGCGACGGGGCCCTGAACGAGGCCTCCTTCGGCAGCCGCATGCGCGGCCAGGGGCCCTACGCCGACCAGATCTGGCGGCTTTTCGAGGCGGCCCGGCGCAAGGCCGGCTTTCCGGAGGGATGGCCGGGGCTTTCCACGCGCCATTTCCGCCGTCCGGGCGGCCAGCAGCTGGATCTGCTCCCTGAGGGCTGAAGCCGGACCGGGGGGATTTTCAGGGGGAACGGGGTGGAGACGGGAATTTCAGTCCATTCGCTGAGCAAGACCTACCGGGGCGGCAGGGTGCGGGCCCTGGACAAGGTGGACCTGGGGGTGCGCCAGGGCGAGGTGCTGGGCGTCATCGGGCCCAACGGGGCGGGCAAGACCAGCCTGATGGGCTGCATGCTGGGCCTGCTGAGGCCGGATCAGGGCTCGGTGCTCTTCGGGGAGAAGCCCCCCGGCGACCTCTTCATCAAGGCCCAGCTGGGCTACGTGCCCGAGCGCCTCAGCTTCGAGCGCTGGATGACGGGCCGCGCCTTCGTGGCCTTCCACCACGCGCTGGCCAAGCTGCCGGCCGGGGAGCGTCCGGCCCGGGTGGCCCGGGCCCTTCAACGCGTCGGGCTGCCGGCCGAATCCTGGGGGCGGCCCATCCAGCGCTACTCGCGCGGCATGCTGCAGCGGGTGGGCCTGGCCCAGGCCCTGGTGGGATCGCCCCGCTACCTGTTCCTGGACGAGCCCACCTCGGGCATGGACCCGGAGGGCGTGCTGATGTTCCAGCACCTGGTGGAGGAGCTGCGGCAGGAGGGCGCCACGGTGGTGCTCAACTCGCACCAGCTGCCCCACGTGGCCCGGCTGTGCGACCGGGTGGCCTTCCTGAAGGCCGGCCGGGTGGAGGCCGTGGAGGAGCTGCGCCGGGGGGAGCTGTGGCGGGGCGTCAAGGTGCGCTGGCTGGGCGAGGCCCCGCCGGCCCGCCTTGCCGGCCTGGACATGCTGGCCCGCAAGGCCGGCTGCGAGCTGGTGGAGAAGCGCGCCGGCGAGGCCCTTTTCCGCGTGCCCGGCGACCGGGCCGCGGCGGCGCTGATCGGCGCCCTGGTGCGGCGGGGATTCAAGGTGGTGGAGACCATGGCCGGCGAGGACCGGCTGGAAAAACTCTTCGAGGGGGGCAAGCCATGAACCCGGCCCTGGTGGTCAACGCGATGCACCGCGTGTACGGAAATTCCCTGCGCATGCTGGTGGCGGGCCTGATGCTGCTGTTCCTGGTGCTGACCTCGTACGTGGGCCTGGGCGCGGTGGGCTGGGCCCCCTGGGTGGTGTGGGTGATGGGAACCGGGCTGGTGGGCACGGAGATGAGCCAGGGCAGCCTGGTGCTGGTGCTGACCCGGCCGGTGCGGCGCTGGGAATACGTGCTGAGCAAGTGGGCCGGCCTGGTGCTGGCCTGCTGGGCCTATTTCGCCCTGGCCCTGCTGGTGTCGCTGGCCTTCGAGCGGGGCGCGGCCTTTTCCGACCTGCCCCGCGTGGCCCTGAGCTTCGCCTGGTCGGCTTGGTGCGTCCTGACGGTGGCCGGCACGCTCACCCTGTTCTCGTGCCTGGCCGGCAACCACGGTGACGTGGCCCTGCTGGTGCTGGGCTGGCTGCTGGCGGGCTGGATCCATTCCTATTCCGTGCAGCTGGGGCAGTCGGGCTGGCCCCTGGCCTCGGCGCTGACGGAGACCGGCTACCGGGCCCTGGGGGAGTTCCTCATCCCCAACGCGGCCTTCCAGTTCTACAGCCAGGGCACCTTCGCCCTGCGGTCGCTGCTGCCGGACCTGATGTCCCTGGCCCTGTCGCTGGGCCTGGCCTCGCTGGTGATGGAAAGGAAGGAACTGGGATACGGCAGGGAATAGCCGAGGGCGGCTAATTCTCGTCCGGCTTGGCCGAAAGGATGGCCGAGCGGCATTCGTCAAGGAGCCCGTCCCAGTATCCGTTGCCGTTGCACAGGTCGTCCTCCAGCAGGCAGGGCGAGCCCTGGGTCTCGGCGAAATCCAGCACCGGCAGCATCCGCCTGCCGCGCCATTCCACCTCGCCCACCACCTCGTCCTCCACGTCCTGCCCCATGTTGTAGCCCAGCAGCCGCGCCAGGGCGCAGTCGCCCAGCAGGGACTGGTTGCGCAGGATGAACGAAAGGGCCTGGTCGAAGGCCTACCATCCCTCGTCCGGCGTGAAGGCCGAGCGCTGGGCCTGGGGCGGGCTGTCGCCGGGCACCTCCAGGTAGCGTTCCACCACCGCGCCCACCAGCATGGAGGCCTCCTGCGAATCGTAGGCCCGCTGAACCTGGTCCGGGCGGTAGGCCCACAGCCGGCAGGAAAGCCCCCCCACCAGCAGGGCGGCCAGCAGCGCCGGGACCGGGCGGGTCCCGCGCCCCGCGGTTTCAAGACCCCGTTTCATCGCACGCCTTCCTGAGGGCCCGCGGATACAGGCGGTGTTCGGCCTCCAGGACCCTGGCCGCCAGCGTGCCGGCCGTGTCGCCCGGCAGCACCGGCACCTCAAAGCGGTCCAGGATGGGGCCGGCGTCCACGCCCTCGGTGACCCAGTGCACGGTGGCCCCGCTCCTGGGCACCCCGGCCCGGATCACGGCCTCGTGCACCCGGTGCCCGTACATGCCGGGGCCGCCGAAGTCCGGCAGCAGGGCCGGGTGGATGTTGAGCATGCGTCCGCGGAAGGCCGCGACGAAGGCCGGCGTGAGGATGCGCATGTACCCGGCCAGGCAGAGCAGGTCGGGCCGGGCGGCGCGGATGAGATCCGCGGCGGCCCGGTCGAAGGATTCGCGGTCGGGGAAGGCCCCGGGGTCCAGCAGCGCCACCGGCACCCCGGCGGCGCGGGCCTTTTCCACGCAGCCGGAGGCGGGCTTGTCGCTGAACAGCAGCACCGGCTCGGCCGGGTATTCCGGCCCGGCCATGGCCTGAAGCAGGGCCTGGAAGTTGCTTCCCCCGCCCGAGGCCAGGAAGGCGACGCGTTTTTTCATCTCCACCGCTCCCTGAGGGCCCGC
>JAJYGY010000378.1:5125-6897 GCA_021790555.1 bacterium | reverse complement strand
GCTTTTCCCGGCCTGCACCACCCTGGTGGCGGCCAACCAGAAGTACCGCACGGACACCGAGCGCCTGCGCAAATACCAGCGCCTCACCGTGGAGCTGCTCTTCGCCGAGCGCAACCACGTCTGCTCTGTGTGCGTGGCCAACAACCGCTGCGAGCTGCAGAACCTGGGCTACCAGGTGGGGATGGACCACGTACGCTTCCCCTACCTCAACCCGCCCTGCCCGGTGGACGCCTCGCACCCCTACTTCGTGCTGGACCACAACCGCTGCGTTCTTTGCACGCGCTGCGTGCGGGTCTGCGACGAGGTGGAGGGGGCCCACAACTGGGACGTGCAGGGAAGGGGCATCGAAAGCCGGGTCATCTCCGACTTCTGCCAGCCCTGGGGGGAGTCCACCACCTGCACCTCCTGCGGCAAGTGCCTGGAGGTCTGCCCGGTGGGGGCGATCTGGCCGAAGGACAAGGCCCAGGGCCAGGTTGAAAAGAGGCCGGATTTCGTTTCCGAACTCATCGAAAAAAGGAAGGTCAAGCCATGAGCAAAAAAAAGATAGCAACCTTCTGGCTGGGGGGCTGTTCGGGCTGCCACATGTCCCTGCTGGACATCGACGAGCGCATCCTGGAGGTGGCCAAGCTGGCCGAGATCGTCAAGAGCCCCATCGTGGACGGCAAGGAGCTGCCCGAGGTGGATGTGAGCCTGGTGGAAGGGGCGGTGTGCAACCAGGAGCACGCGGAGGAGATACGCGCCATCCGGGCCAAGAGCAGGATCCTGGTCGCCTTCGGGGACTGCGCGGTCACGGCCAACGTGCCTTCCATGCGCAACCGGTTCACCAAGGAGGAGGCCCTGGAGAGGGCCTACCGGGGCGTGGAAAGCGACGACGGCCGGGGCCGGATGCCGGCCGTGGAGATCGCGCCCCTGATCGACCGGGTCGCCCCCCTGCATGAGCACGTCAAAGTGGACTACTACATCCCCGGCTGTCCGCCCTCGGCCGACCTCATCTTCTACGTGGTGGCGGAACTTCTCAACGACCGCGTTCCCGTCCTGGGGCAGGGGACGCAACTGAAATACGGGTGAACCATGGAAACCAAAAAGATCACGATCAATCCGGTGACGCGCATCGAGGGACACGCCAAGATCACCCTGCGCCTGGACTCCCAGGGCAAGGTCGAGGACGCCCAGTTCCACGTCAACGAGTTCCGCGGGTTCGAAAAGTTCTGTGAAGGCAGGGTCTACACCGAGATGCCCACCATCACGCCGCGCATCTGCGGGATCTGCCCGACCAGCCACAGCCTGGCCAGCGCCAAGGCCTGCGACGCCATCCAGCGGGTGGAGGCGCCCCCCACCGGGGTGGCCCTGCGGCGCCTGATCCAGCTGGGCCAGCTGATCTCCTCCCACGCCCTCAGCTTCTTCCACCTGTCCTCGCCCGACCTCCTGCTGGGATGGGATTCGGACCCCAAGGAGCGCAACATCCTGGGGATCGCGGCGAAGTTTCCGGACCTGGCCAGGCGGGGGATCCGGCTGCGCAAGTTCGGCCAGGAGGTGAGCGAGCGGATCACGGGCAAGAAAATCCACATCCTGGGGGTGGTGCCCGGCGGCATGGGATATCCCCTGAAGGAGGAGGACCGCAAGGCCCTCCTGGACTGGATTCCCGAGGCCCTGGAGACGGCCGCGCATCTGGACGAAGTCGCCGCGCTGTGTGGTGAACTGGACGACCACGCTGTCCCCGGCGACGGGCCACCACGCCGACGCCTGGCCGCTGCGGCCCCGCGGGGCGCGGG
>JAJYGY010000378.1:0-5115 GCA_021790555.1 bacterium | reverse complement strand
GAGATCTTCAAACGCTACCGCGATTCGAACCGGCGGGAGGTGGACAGCTTCGCCAACTTTGAAAGCCTGTACCTGGGCACGGTGGGGCCGGAGGGCGAGCTGGAGATGTACGACGGCACGCTGCGCTGGGTGGACGCCCAGGGGAAGGTGGTGGGGGAGTGCCGCGACGCGGCCGACTACCTGGACTTCGTGGCCGAACGGCCGGTGGAGTTCTCCTACCTTAAATACCCGTATTTCAAGCCGGCCGGCTTTGAAAAGGGCTTCTACCGGGTCGGCCCGCTGGCGCGCCTGAACGTGGTGGACAAGATCGGGACCCCCAGGGCGCAGGCGGAATTTCTGGAATACCGGGCGCTGAACCAGGGAAAGCCCCTGCACGGCACCTTCTACTTCCACTACGCTCGCCTGATCGAGCTCCTCTGGGCCGTCGAGGAGGCCCAGAGGCTGCTTCAGGACCCGGCCATCACCTCCCCCGACATCCAGGCCCACGCCAGGCGCAACCAGGCGCGCGGGGTCGGCTGCTGCGAGGCGCCCCGGGGCACGCTTTTCCACGACTACACGGTCGACCAGGACGGCATGCTGGTCAAGGTGAACCTGGTCATCGCCACCGGACAGAACAATCCCGCCATGAACCGCTCGGTGCTGGAGGTGGCCCGGCAGTATGTGGACGGCCGCGACGTCAAGGAGGGCGCCCTCAACCGGGTCGAGGCCGCCATCCGCTGCTACGACCCCTGCCTGTCCTGCTCCACCCACGCCATCGGCACCATGCCCATGGTGGTGGAACTGCTGGGCCCCGGCGGGGAGAGCCTGGGCGTGGTGGAGAGGGGGGCCTAGCCTCCGGCGGACGCGCCCCGGCCGGCGGAGGGCGTACGGGGTCGGGAAAGGGGGCTCCATGAAACTCGTGCTGGGCTATGGAAATCCCACCCGCCGGGACGACGGCGCGGGGCCCGCCCTTGCCGCGCTGGTGGAGGCGCAGGCCTGGCCCGGCGTGGAGGCCCGCCAGGCGCAGCAGCTGGGGCCCGAGCTGGCCGCCGATTTTCTGGAATACGAAAGGGTGGTGCTGGTGGACGCCTCGCAAGGCGGGCCGGAAGCCGACCTGCGGCCCGTGGGCCCGCCCGACGCGCGCCGCGCCGGGGCGAGCCATTCCACCGCCCCCGAGGTGCTGGCCGCCCTGGCCGCGAGCCTGCACGGTCGCCGGCCCGACCTGTGGGTCTGCACCCTGCGGGGAGAGGACTTTGATTTCGGCCCGGAGATGAGCCCCCCCATGGCCGCGAGGATGCGGGCGGGCCTGGCCCTGATCCGGGATTGCTTGGGGGTGCCGTCATGCACGAAGGAAGCTTCACCGAGGAGATCGTCCAGGCCATCCTGAAGGAACTGGGGGACAGGCCCGGCCAGCACGCCAGCCGCGTGCGCGTGCGGGTGGGCGAGATGCTCCACCTCCAGAGCGACGCCGTGCGGCTGCATTTCGGGCTGCTCACCAAGGGCACCGGCCTGGAGGGCGCCGAACTGGAGCTGGAAGAAGTGCCCGTGCGCGTGCGCTGCCGGGGTTGCGGGGCCGAGGGCCCGGTGGAGGACCACCACCTGCTTGCCTGCCCGGTCTGTGGAGAGGCCCGCGTGGTGGTGCTGGAAGGCAAGGACGTCTTCATCCAGTCCGTGGATCTGGAACAAGCCCCTCCTGTATGACCCAGGTCATTTTTTCCGTGGCGCTCCCTGCCGTATAGTGGCTGTTGGGGAGTAAGTTGGATATCCGCCCGCCAGCTCCATGGGAAGCCATGACCAGGACCAATCCTCCACAATCCATGTCCGTCAAGCGGCTTCGCCTGGAGATCCGGGGCCTGGTGCAGGGCGTCGGATTCCGCCCCTTTGTGTACCGCCTGGCCAGGGAAATGGGCCTGAAGGGCTGGGTCCTGAACGACGGCCGCGGCGTGCGCATGGAGGTCGAAGGCGCGGGGCCGGACCTGGCGTCTTTCGAGGCCCGGGTCGAAAGGGAGCTGCCCCAGCCCGCCTCCATCCGCTCCATCCGGCGGTCCTGGCTGGAGCCCCTGGGGGATCCGGAATTCGAGATCCGGGACAGCGCCCTGGGCGGCGACAAGACGGCCCTGGTGCTTCCGGACCTGGCCACCTGCCCGGACTGCCTGCGCGAGATCTTCGACCCTTCCAACCGGCGCTTCCGTTATCCCTTCACCAACTGCACCCACTGCGGTCCCCGCTTCAGCATCATCGAATCGCTGCCCTACGACCGTCCCCGCACCTCCATGAAGGACTTCCGCATGTGCCCGGAATGCCGGGCGGAATACGACGATCCGCGCGACCGCCGCTTCCACGCCCAGCCCAACGCCTGCCCGGCCTGCGGCCCCCGGCTGGAACTGTGGGACGCCTCGGGAAAGGCGCTGGCCGGCCGCGACGAGGCCCTGCGCCGCGCGGCCGAAGCGCTGCGCCGGGGAAGCATCGTGGCGGTGAAGGGCCTGGGCGGTTTCCACCTGATGGCCGACGCCCGCAACGGGGAGGCCCTGTCCCTGCTGCGCGCGCGCAAGCGGCGCGAGGAGAAGCCCTTCGCCCTCATGGTCCCGGATCTCGCGTCGGCCGCGCGGCTGTGCCGCGTCTCCGCCGCCGAGGCGGCGCTGCTGAAATCGCGCCAGGCCCCCATCGTGCTGCTGGGGCGGCGCGGCGACGCCGGGGACCTGGCCTCCTCCGTGGCCCCCGGCAATCCCGACCTGGGCCTGATGCTGCCCTCCAACCCCCTGCACCACCTGCTGATGGCCGAGCTCGGCTTTCCGGTCGTGGCCACCAGCGGAAACCTCTCGGACGAACCCATCTGCACGGACGAAGGCGAGGCCCTGCGGCGCCTGGGGGGGATCGCCGACCTTTTCCTGGCGCACGACCGGCCCGTGGTCCGTCCGGTGGACGATTCGGTGGCCCGGGTTGTCATGGAGGTTCCCACGCTGCTGCGCCGCGCGCGCGGCTTCGCCCCCCTGCCCGTTCCGCTGGGCGCCCCGGCGCCCCGGGTGCTCGCGCTGGGCGGGCACCTGAAGGGCGCGGTGGCCCTGGCCCTGGAAGGCGAGGCCTTTGTCAGCCAGCACCTGGGCGACCTTGAAACCCCCCAGGCCTTCGACGCCTTCACCGCGGCCTCGGAGGACCTGCGGGCCTTCTACGGTGCCACCCCCGACCTGCTGGCCTGCGACGCCCATCCCGACTACCTTTCCACCCAGCACGCCCGCGAACTGGGCCGGCGGCTGGGCATCGAGGTGAGGGAGGTCCAGCACCACGTGGCCCACGCCGCTTCCTGCATGGCCGACAACGGCATCCAGGCCCCCTGCCTGGGGGTGGCATGGGACGGAAGCGGCTGGGGGCCGGACGGCACGGTGTGGGGCGGGGAATTCCTGGCCTTCAAGCCGGGTTCGGTGGCCCGGGTGGCCTGCCTGCGGCGCTTTCCCCTGCCGGGCGGGGCCCAGGCCGTGCGTGAGCCGCGCCGGTCGGCCCTCGGCCTGCTTTGGGAGATGTTCGGGCCCGATCCCGATTCCTGGCCGGACGTGGCCAGCCTGCGGGCCTTCCAGGAGAGGGAACTGGGCCTGCTGCGCCACGCCCTGGACAAGGGCCTCAACACGCCCCTGACCTCCAGCGCCGGGCGCCTATTCGACGCCGCCTCCTCGCTGCTGGGCCTGCGCCAGGTGAACCGTTTCGAGGGCCAGGCCGCCATGGACCTGGGTTTCGCCGTTCCCGGGGACCCGAGCAACCGGTCGGCGGCCTCCTATCCCTTCGCCGCGGTGGCCCGCCGGAACCCCGGCATCGTGCTGGACTGGGGTCCCATGATGCTGTGCGTCCTGAACTCCCTGGCCCAGGGATCCTCGGTGGCCGAGGTGGCCACCCGGTTCCACAACACCCTGGTGGAGATGATCCTGTCCGTGGCCAGGCGCGTGGGCATGGTGCGGGTGGCCCTCAGCGGGGGCTGCTTCCAGAACCCCTACCTGCTGGAGCGGGCCGTGGGGCGCCTGAAGGAGGAGGGTTTCCACCCCTATTGGCAGCGCCAGGTGCCCTGCAACGACGGGGGGATCGCCCTGGGGCAGGTGGAGGCCCTGGCGCGGGGCTGGACTCTTCGCGCCGAAGAAACCGGAATTTAACGGAGGAATCACCATGTGTCTGGCGGTACCGGGCAGGATCGAAAGCATCCAGGGAGAGGGGCTCAACCGGGTCGGCAAGGTCAATTTTTCCGGCATCCGCCGGGACATCAACCTGGCCTACATCCCCGAGGCCAGGCCGGGCCAGTACTGCCTGGCCCACGTGGGCTTCGCCCTGAGCCTGGTGGACGAGGCCGAAGCCAACCGGGTGTTCGAGTTCCTGAAGGAAATCGGGAAGTCGATCGAGGACGCGGAGGTGCTGTGACATGAAATTCATGGACGAATACCGCGACGCCCGGGCCGCGGCCCGCTACGCCTCGCTCATCAAGGCGGTCACCACGCGGCCCTGGAAGATCATGGAAGTCTGCGGGGGCCAGACCCACACCATCGTCAAATACGGGGTGGACCAGCTGCTGCCCCGGGAGATCACCCTGGTGCACGGGCCGGGCTGCCCGGTCTGCGTGACGCCGCTGGAATTCATCGACAAGGCCATCGCCATCGCCATGAAGCCGGGCGTGGTCTTCTGCTCCTTCGGCGACATGCTGCGGGTCCCCGGCAGCGAGAGCGACCTGCTGCGGGCCAAGGGGCGGGGCGCCGACGTGCGCATGGTGTATTCGCCCCTGGACGCGCTGAAACTGGCCCGCGAAAACCCCGACCGCCAGGTGGTGTTCTTCGCCGTGGGTTTCGAGACCACCGCCCCGGCCAACGCCCTGGCCCTGGCCCAGGCCCGGCGCGAGGGGGTGGGAAACTTCTCGCTGCTGGTCTGCCACGTGCTGGTGCCGCCGGTCATGGAGGCCCTGCTGGAGTCGCCCTCCAACCAGGTGCAGGGATTCCTGGCCGCCGGGCACGTCTGCACGGTGATGGGTTTCGCCGAATACGAGCCCCTGGCGGCGCGGCACCGGGTGCCCATCGTGGTGACGGGCTTCGAGCCCCTGGACATCCTGCAGGGCGTCTACCTGTGCGTCCGCCAGCTGGAAGAGGGCCGGCACGAGGTGGAAAACCA
>JAJYGY010000044.1 GCA_021790555.1 bacterium | reverse complement strand
AGCGGTAGCAGGGGCTCTGCCCGGGGACCACGGCCATCAGCTGCCCGGAGAAGCGCAGGATGCCGGCGTGCAGGAAGGGCTTGCCCAGCAGCACGCAGCCGTCGTTGACCAGGAACTTGGTGTCGAAATTGTCCGATCCGTCCAGGACCAGGTCGTAGCCCGAAACCAGCCGCCCGAAATTGGCCGCGTCCAGCCGCTCGGCCAGGGGCTCCACCAGGGTGTCGGGATTCATGTTGAAGAGCTTCTCGGCGGCCGAGGCCACCTTGGGCTTGCCCAGGTCCTGGGTCCAGTGCAGCACCTGGCGCTGCAGGTTGGTCAGGTCCACCTTGTCGAAGTCCACCAGCCCGATCCTGCCCACCCCGGCCGCCGCCAGGTACAGGGCCGCCGGGCAACCCAGCCCGCCCGCGCCCACCACCAGGACGGCGGAGGAGCGCAGCTTCTCCTGCCCCCGCCGGCCCACCTCCTTCAGCAGCAGGTGCCGGGAGTAACGGGTGACTTGTTCCCTGGTCAGTTCCACGGCGCTTCAACCCCCACCCGGGACCCCCTCCCGCCGGAGGCGGGGGAGGGTCGCGCTACTCCGTTTCGAGCTTCCCCTTGGGATCCAGATACCGCTCGCCCAGGTCGCACAGCAGGGTCACCACGTTCTTGCCCTTGCCCAGGCGGCGCGCCACCTGCAGCGCCACGTGCACGTTGGCCCCGGACGACCAGCCCGCCAGCAGGCCCTCCCGGCGCGAAAGCTCCTTGGCCGCGGCCAGGGCCTCGTCGTCGCCCACCGGCACGACCTCGTCCACCACCGAGCGGTTCAGGGTGTCGGGCACGAAGCCCGCCCCGATGCCCTGCAGGCGGTGGGGCCCCGGCTTCCCCCCGGAAAGCACCGACGAGCCCCTGGGTTCCACGGCCACCACCAGGGTCTTGGGGTTCTCCTTCTTGAGGGCCTCCCCCACCCCGCTGATGGTGCCGCCGGTGCCCACGCCGGCGACCACCGCGTGCACCCGGCCCTTGAGGGCCTTGAGGATCTCGCGGGCCGTGGCGCGGCGGTGGGTGGCCGGGTTGGACTTGTTGGCGAACTGCATGGGCATGAAGGCCCCGTCCTGCGAGCGCAGAATCTCCTCGGCCCGGGCGATGGCCCCCTTCATCGAGTCCTTCTCCGGGGTGAGCACCAGCTCGGCCCCGTAGGCCTGCACGATCCCGCGGCGGCCGATGGCCATGTTTTCGGGCATCACCAGCACGCAGCGGTACCCCTTCACCGCGCAGACCAGGGCCAGGCCGATGCCGGTGTTTCCCGAGGTGGGTTCCACCACCACCCCGCCCGGCTTCAGAAGCCCGCGCCTTTCGGCGTCCTGGATCATGCCCAGGGCGATGCGGTCCTTCACCGAGCCGCCCGGGTTCAGGGATTCCAGCTTGACGAAGACCGAGGCCGAGGCGGGCGGCGCCATCCTCTGCAGGCGGACCAGGGGCGTCTGCCCCACCAGGTCCAGCACGCTTTCGGAAATCTGGTTCATTCGCGGTTCCTTGAATGGTAGGGAGGCGCGGTCAGTCCAGCGTCGCCCGGGCCAGCACCAGCACGTCCACGCCCTTCGCCCCGGCCGCCTTCAGGGCCAGGGCGCAGGAATGGGCCGTGGCCCCGGTCGTCAGGATGTCGTCCACCAGCAGCAGGCGCCCGCCCCGCCACCGGGCGGGAAGCGCGGCCGAGAAGGCGCCCCGCGCGTTTTCCAGGCGTTCGGCCCGCCCCAGCTCGCTCTGGCGCCTCAGCCCCGGCCGCTTTCGCAGTGCCCCGGGGATGAAGGGCAGGCCCAGCCGGGCGGCCAGGCCGCGGGCCAGCTCCAGGCCCTGGTCGCGGCCCCTTTCCTTCAGCCGGTCCCGGTCCACCGGCACCCCCACCACCCCGGCGTGGCCGGACCAGCCCTCCCCCCGCGCCTTCCAGGCCATCAGGCGGCAGAAAGGCCGCCGCAGCGAGGTCTTGGATTCGAACTTGTAGGCGTGGATCAGGTCGCGCCAGCGGCCCCGGTAGGGCGCCGGCGCCAGGGCCAGGTCGAAGGCCGGATGGAGCCGGCCGCAGTCCGGGCAGTCCGCCCCGGCCCGGGCCAGGGGAAGCGCGCAGACCGGGCAGGCGGGCCCGGGCAGGCCTTCCAGGGCCTCCCAGCATTCCGCGCACAGCACGGCAAGGCCGGGTGATTCCACCAGGCGGCCGCAGGAGCGGCAACGGCCTGGGAAAAAAAGCTGGACGGCGGCCTCCAGGCCCCGGAGCAGCGGGCCACCGGCGGGTTGAAGCAGGGCCCGGCCCGGGCTCCCCGCTCCGGTCAGCGGTTCCACAGCTTGAGAAACTCGTCGGCGTCGCTCGCCGCCAGGCGCTCTGGCCTGAAGAGGAACTTCACCACCGGGTCCGGAATCCTCTCGATCTCCCCGGTGCCCGGGATGAAGGTCAGGGTCCTCTGGATGACCCCCTGGTCGTCGGCCTCGGTGAACATCCAGGCCTCGCCCTTGCCCGGAACGAACTGGGTGGTCTTGAAATATTTCACGGTTTGCCTCCTTTGAGCTCCAAGCGGGCTCCTATCTCCTGGACGACGTTCCCAAGCGGCGCGGAGAACTGTTCCTCGCTGACCATGTCCTTGACGGTGGCCTCCCCTTTGGCCAGTTCCTCGTCGCCCAGAATGACGGCGTAGGTGGCCCCCGAGGCGGAGGCCCGTTTCATCTGGGATTTGACTCCCCGTCCCGGGTTCAAATCAAGGAAGGTCCGCACCGGGAAGCCGTTGAAAAGGCTGCGGCGGAACTGGTGCGCCAGGGCCAGGCAGCGCGGAAAGGCCTTCTCGCCCACGGCCACCACGGCCACGTGGGCCTCGGGCTCGGTCTCGATCAGCGCCCCGGATTCCTGGAGCAGCGCCATGAGGCGGTCCAGGCCGACGCCGAAGCCGACGGCCGGCCGGGCGGGGCCCCCGAACTGCCCCACCAGTTGGTCGTAGCGTCCACCCCCGGCAACCGCGTTCTGGGCCCCCAGGCGCCCGGACTTCACCTCGAAGACCGTGCGGGTGTAGTAGTCCAGGCCGCGAACCAGGCGGGCCTGCAGTTCGAAGGGAACCCCCAGGAGGCCGAGATGGCGCTGAACCCCGGCGAAGTGGGCCGAGCAGGACGTGCAGAGGAAGTTGAAGGTCTTGGGAGCCCCGGCCGTGGCCTCGATGTCCTGGGGCAGCTTGGAATCCAGGACCCTCAGGGGATTGCGTCCCAGGCGTTCGCGGCTGTCGGGCGAAAGCCGGTCTTCCCTGCTTTTCAGGAACGCCAGCAGCTCCCTGTGGTAGTCCGGCCGGCAGTCCGGGCAGCCCACGGTGTTCAGGTCCACGCTCAGTCCGGAAAGTCCCAGACGGGCCAGGAATTCCACGAGCATGGAGATGCTCTCGGCGTCCGAGGAGGGGTGGTCGTAGCCGATGGCTTCGGCCCCTATCTGGAAGAACTGCCGGTAGCGTCCGGCCTGGGGCCTCTCGTAGCGGAACATGGGCCCCAGGTAGTAGAGCTTGGCCTGGCCGGCCTCGCCCTGCCCCAGGTGGTGCTCCAGGTAGGCCCGCACCACCGGGGCCGTGCCCTCCGGACGCAGGGTCAGGGACCGGCCCTTGCGGTCCTCGAAGGTGTACATCTCCTTGGTGACGATGTCGGTGGTTTCACCCACCCCGCGTTGAAAGAGCTCCGTGTGTTCGAACAGGGGGGTGCGCAGCTCGCGGTAGCCGAAAGCGGCGAACACGGCCCTTCCCCACTTCTCCACCTCGGCCCATTTTTCCGTCTCGCCGGGAAGCAGGTCCCGGGTGCCGCGTACCGCCTGAAGTTCCATGCCGAATTCCTCGCGAGGGTTTCCGTGGGGGGCCGCCCCCGGGACCTATTTCACCTGCACCAGCTGCCCTCCCTTGACCTCCAGGATGGGCAGCTGCTTCACCGCGTCCTGCTGTCCGCCGAAGCTGGTCGTCCCCGAAACCCCGGGGAAACCGCGGATGTTCAGCAGGGCGTCGCGCAGGTCCTCCCGGGTGTCGGCGCCGCCCTCGGCGGCCTTCAGCACCATGGAACAGGCGTCAAAGGCCTCGGCCGCCAGGGTGCCCGGATCCTCGGCGAACTGCTGCTGGTAGGCCTTGACGAAGGCCGGCACGCCCGGGTCGGTGCTCCCCAGGAAGAAGCCGGTGGTGAACTGGGCCCCCTCCAGGTTGTCGGCCCCGCGCAGCAGGTCCTGGTGGTGCCAGGCGTTGGACCCCAGCAGCTGGGGGCTGAGGTCGTAATAGGCCAGGTTGGGGGCGATCATGAGCACGTCGCCGGATTCGCAGGGAAGGTAGAGCGCCTGGATGGCCATGGCGTTGGGCGTGACCGGCTTCAATTTGTAGAAGTCGAACTGGCTGGTGGCCAGGATGCTGTTGCTGGCGGCGTCCACCAGCTGGGCCGTGGCCGTGAAGAACTCGTTGGTCTTGGCGAGGTCCAGCAGCTCGCGCGCCTTCTTCCCGGCCCAGCCGCCCCTGGCGGCCTGGGCCTGGAGGGCGGCCATGTCGAAATCCTTGCGCGTCACCGTGCCCCCCAGGAACCACTGCGCGCCCAGGCCCCGGGCGAGGTCCGCGGCGCTGGAGGGGTTCAGCTGGGCCGGGGTCAACCCGTGGGAGGCGAGGTAGGACGCCGCCATCGAGGGGGGGAGCACGTTCAGGCCCTTGTCGTCCAGCAGGTCCAGGGTGCGCCAGTACAGGTTGGAGAGGTCCCTGCCGATGTCCCGCACCCGGGAGGCCGTGGCCGAATCCGGGGCGAAGTCCACCACGGCCAGGGTCCCCAGGGGTGTGGGCGTGGCGTCGGGCTGCGGGGTGGGCGTGGAGGTGGCGTGGGCGGCCAGGGCTTCCTGCTCCTGCTGCGCCATGGCCGTGCGGCTGAGGTCGAGCAGGTGCAGCAGGTCCGCGCCCACCCGGTTGCAGGACGCCTCGACCTGGAGCTGCAGCTTCTTCTTCAGGTCGGTGATGGACTGCTTTTCCTCGCCCGGGTCGATGCCCCCCAGGGCCAGCATGGAATCGCGGAAGTCGGTGGTGCCGGCGGTGTAGGAGACCATGGCCACCATGGTTCCGCCCAGCGAGGTCAGGCGGCGGGCGAAGTCCTGGGCCAGGCTCCTGCCGTAGTTGTCGTCGGGGTAGAGGCAGGCGACCCGGGTCAGCTTCAGGTCCAGCAGGGCGTGGTCGGCCATCTCATCGGCCTGCTTGCCGTTGGTGATGCAGTTGCGCAGGAAGAAGGGGCTCAAGGAAGTCAGGCCGGGTTCGGCCGCGGTCGGGCTGATGATGGGGACCCTGTCCAGGGCGCTCAACGGCGCCACGGCCCTGGCCGCGCTTGAAAACAGCGGCCCCACGATGGCCAGGACCCTGTCCTGGTTGATCAGCTTGTTGGCGGCGGCCTGGGCCTGGACGCTGTTGGAACCCTCGTCGGCCTGCACCAGGTGGAACTGCTGGCCGGGCGGGAGCCCCGCGTTGGCCTGGTCCAGGGCCAGCTGGGCCCCCGAAAGCACCTGCTGGCCGTAGCCGCTGTTGGCCGGCACCATCACCCCCAGGGTGCGGGCGTTGATGGTGACCAGCCGGTAGCTCTCCGACACCAGCTGCTGCACCTGCGGCAGCAGGGGCGACTGGGGGTAGTTCCTGAGGAAATTCTGGCTGGCCTGCTGCAGGGCCGGAAGCTGGCCCGCGTTGAGCATCAACTGCATGGCCCTTTCATCCGCCAGCGCCTGGAGGTCCGGGGAGGTCAACAGGGCCCGCATTTGGGCCAGCTGGGCCGGGTCCTGGACCTGGCCCAGGAGGCGGGCGCAGTCGGCCTGGGCCTGGCCCGCCAGCAGGGGCAGGCCCCCGGACTGCGAGGCCACCTGCTGGTACTGCGCCAGGGCCTGGTCCGTCTCGCCTTCCTGTTCCAGGGTGAGGCCCAGCATGTACTGGCTGTCCTGGTCCCACCCGGTGCCGGGATAGTCCTGGCGGCAGAGGCGGAAATAGCGCTCGGCCCCCTGCCAGTCCTTGGCGTTGAAGGCGGCCTGGCCCAGGAAATAGCAGGCCTGGGGGGCCAGGGGGGAGCCGGGCTTGTCCTTCAACAGCCGGGCGTAGCGGGCCTGTTCGTCCCCGCTGACGGTGAGGTGGTGGGTGGCGGCCACCTGCCCGGGGCCCCGCACCAGGGGGGCCTGGGTGGCGCACCCGGAAAAGAGGAGGGCCGCCGAAAGCGCGGCGGCCGCGGCAAGGGCGGCCGCCCCGCGCGGCCCGGAGGAACCCTGGTTGCTTGCGCACTGCTTCATGGCACTCTCAAAAACGCGGCCGGACTGGCGGCGGGTCAGGGAATTTCCTTGAGGTTCAGGCTGGCCTTGAACTTCCTGGCCAGCACGTCCAGGTACTGCCTCTGCAGCCGGTCCTGCTGCTGCCGCGCCAGGGCGCCGGCGATGCGGTCCTTCACCTGGTCGAGCCCGGCCTCGCCCACCTGCCGGACGTAGAGGATGTGGTAGCCCCAGGACGTGCGGATGGGGCCGAGCACCTGGCCGGGCCTGGCCGCGAAGGCGGCCTTTTCCAGCTGCGGAAGCAGGGCGCCCCGGGCGAAGGTGCCCATGTCGCCCCCGCGCGGGCGGCTGACGGGATCCTGCGAATACTTCCGGGCCAGACGCGCGAAATCCCCGGGATGTTTCGCGGCCCTTTTCGCCAGGCTTTGGGCAAGCTTCAGGGCGGCGGCCCCGGATTTCTTCACCCCGGGCCGGCCGGGCTTGACCAGGATCTGGCTGAGGCGCACCTCCTCGAAATCCGCCGGGTGGCCTCGGTAGAAGCTCTCCACCTCCGCGGGGGTCACCTCCACCCGCGCGCTGATCTCGCGCCGGTACAGGGTGTTGGCCAGGACCTGCCTGCGGGCGTCCTCCAGGGCGGCCTTCACGGCGGGGTCCTTT
>JAJYGY010000387.1 GCA_021790555.1 bacterium | reverse complement strand
GAGGTGCTGGCGAAGACCGATGCGGGCACGGCCCACCTGCGCTGGACGGGGGCGCGGCCCCTGGACCCTTCCGTCCTGGAGCGGATCGGAGAGCCCCCGCTTCCGCCCTATATCCGGCGCCGCGGCCAGGAGGCCGGCGCGCGGATCGCCCTGGACCGGGAGCGCTACCAGACCGTCTATGCCCGGCAGTTCGGTTCCGCGGCCGCGCCCACGGCAGGCATGCACTTCACCCTGCCCCTGCTCGAGCGATTGCGCCAGTCCGGCGTGGAAATCGCCACGGTCACGCTTCACGTGGGAATGGGCACTTTTCTGCCAGTGAAGGAAGACGATCCGGCGAGGCACCTGATGCACCAGGAGGATTATCATGTCAGCCCCCAGGCCAGCCAGGCGGTCCAACGGGCCCGCGGCCGCAACAAGCGGGTGGTCGCGGTGGGAACCACCAGCATGCGGGTGCTGGAAAGCGCTGCCGCGGGCGACGGAAGCCTTCAAACCGGCTTTGGAAGCACCCGGCTTTTCATCCTTCCGGGCTACCGCTTCAAGGTGGTGGACGCCCTGATCACCAATTTTCACGTTCCCCGGTCGACCCTGTTGATGCTGGTTTCGGCTTTCGACCAAAGGGAGCGCGTTCTCCGCCTTTACAGGGAATGCCTGGACCTGAATTACCGATTTCTAAGCTACGGCGATGCCATGCTCCTGATTTGAGCCATATTTTTGCCAATTTTTGCGAGATTTCCGGCCAGGTTCAAGGATGGCTTTCTTGACAAAAAACCTTTAATCAGTTATGTTTTTTGAAATTTGAGCTTCCATCAATTTCATTGGAATGGGCGTTCTTTCGGGATCCGGGGCCTGCCTTGTTGTCATTCCTGGGAAGCATCCCTTTTTCCCGGTTCGCGCGGAATTTTCGAAGGCAACGGCAAGGTGCGTGGAACCCCCACTTTCATGACGGGAAGCCTTGAAATGCGCCTGAGTGGTCCCCGGTCGATTCTCCTGCTTCTTGCCGCTTTGTTTGGCGTGGGCCCTTCCCCCCTCTGGTCCGCCGGGGTCGGGACCTCGGCGGACAATTTCCTGAAGATTGGAATCGGGGCCCGCCCGGCCGCCATGGGCCAGGCCTACCTGGCGCTGGCCGACGACGCCGAAGCCATGAACTGGAATCCGGCCGGGCTTTCGCAGCTGGAGGAGCCCGAGATCTCGGCCATGCACCTGGCCTGGATCGGGGACATCAATTACGAATACGTGGGCTACGCCATGCCCTGGCACAACCAGGGTTTCGGCCTGGGCGTCACCTGGCTCAACGTGGCGCCCTTCAACAGCACGGCCGACCCGACCGCCCAGCCGGGATCGGCCCAGGATTTTTCCGGGGTGCTCGCCTGGGGATTTCCCCTCACCCCGCAGCTGAGCCTGGGGGCCGCCGCCCGCACGATCTTTTCGGACCTGGCCTCCTCCAGCAGCTTCGGGGCCGCCCTGGACGCGGGGGCCATGCTCAAGCCTTTCGGCCGCTCCTTCAGCCTGGCCCTGGTGGCCCAGAACCTGGGCGCGGTCAGCGGCTTCGATTCGGTCTCGGACCCCCTTCCCGTCACCCTGAAGATGGGCGCGGCCTGGCGCATTTACGACGGCCGCCGCGACAACGTGGCCAACCTGGTCGCCGACGCCACCAAGTCGCTGGACAACCGGCTGCAGTACAACCTGGGCGGGGAATGGTGGCTCTTCCAGCCGCTGGCGCTGCGCGCCGGCTACAAGCTGGCGGAAGGGGGCCAGGACTTCAGCACCCAGCTCTCCGACTTCTCCAACATCGCCAACGTGACGGCCGGCTTCGGCATCCGCCTGGACGCCGCCGAGCTGGACTACGCCTTCGAACCCTTCGGCGAGCTGGGCTTCACCCACCGCTTCTCCCTTTCCTGGCGCTTCGGGTTCGAACCCCGGGCGGTGAAGCCCGAAACCCTGCTTTCCAGCCCGCCCAGGTTCGAGGGAGGCGGCGGGGGCCCGCAGGTGGCCTTCAACGTCGGGCTGCCCAAGGGCATCGCCGGGGTCAAGGACTGGAAGATCGACATCCTGGACCCGCGCGGCCGGGTGCTGCGGACCCTGGGCGGGCAGGGAAGCCCTCCCGCCAACCTGGCCTGGAACGGGACCGATGACCGGGGCCGGCCGGTCAACCGCGACCAGCCCCTGCGCTACCGCTTCGAGGTGCGGGACTGGAGCGGCAGGGCCTCGGAGGCCGAGGGCACCATCGCGCAGGAGATCCGGCCCAAGGACTTCCTGGCCGCCGGGCCCCAGTTCGACCCGGGGCTGGGGGGGCTGGTCTTCAAGCCCAAGACCGGCATCACGGTGGGGGTCAAGCAGTGGACCCTGGACATCAAGGCGCCGGACGGCACCCTCATCAAGACCATCAGCGGCCAGGGGGCCATCCCCAAGAGCCTGGTCTTCAACACCGCCGACCTTTCGGCGCCCCAGTCCAACCTGATCGCCAGCAAGGGAGGCGTCTCGGAGATCCGCTACGCCCTTGAATTCAAGGACGCCTCGGGCAAGTCCAAGGTGGTCAGCGACATGGTCCGGTTCGCCGCCGGCCAGGCCCGGCAGGCGGTCGCCGCCGCCAGCCTGCCCCTGCCCCCGCGCGATTTCAAGGTCAACCCCGGCAGGGAGGTCCTGGTGGTGCCGCTGGCCAACCTGACCTCGCCCGATCCCGGCCTGGCCGCCTCGGTGCCCTTCGTGATGCGCCCGCCCACCAACCGGCCGGTGCGGAACTGGAAATTCGACATCACCGCGCCGGACGGCCGGCTGGTGAAGTCGTATTCCGGGGTGTCGCCCCTCCCCGACGACCTCTTCTGGGACGGGAGGGATTCCAACGGCCTGCCGGTGCCCGAGGCCGCCCGCTGCCGCTACAGCCTCTGGGTGATGGACAGCTCCGGCAAGGCCGCCACCACCACCCGGCGCAGCCCGATGAGCCAGCCCTTCCGCATCCGCACGGCGCAGGGGAACATCCGCAAGATGTCCGGCCTGTGGTTCCGCGTCCGCGGGACGGGACTGCTGCCCGAGGTGCGCGCCCGGCTGGACAGGATCGCCGCCCTGATCAAGGCCAATCCCGACGTGCAGGTCACCATCCAGGGCCACAGCGCCGACGAGGGCGGCCCCGAGGAGGACCTGCGCCTTTCCCAGGAGAGGGCCGACTCGGTGCTGCGCTACCTGATCGAGGACAAGGGGGTCTCGCCGCGCAACATCACGGCCATCGGGTACGGCGACACCATGCCCCTGGACTCCTCGGGCACGCCGGAAGCCGCCCAGAGGAACCGCAGGGTGGACGTCCTGCTGATCAGCAGGGAATGACCCTTATCTTGGAAGGAAGCACGCCATGCGAGTCCCGAAGCGGAGAACCTGGAAGAGCACCCTGGCCTGCCTGGGCCTGGCGCTGGCCCTGACGGCCTGCGAATCGCCCGAGAGCCGGCTGGCCAAGGCCCAGGCCCTGGCCCGGCAGGGGAACTGCCGGGCCGCCGAGGGCGCCTACCGGGGCCTGATCGCGGGCAGGCCGCCCGCCGGCCTGCTGGCCCGGGCCTGGCTGGGGCTGGCCCGGTGCCAGCAGTCCATGAAACAGGACGGCCCGGCCGAGGCCTCCGCCGAACAGGCCCTCCGGACCGCAGGGGACGACGATACCGCGACGCGCGCGGCCCTTCTGCTGGAAGGCCTGGCCCTGCCCCGGACGGACTGGGCCCGGGCCGTGGAGGCGGGGGCCTGCCTGGCCCAGCGCGCGCCCCAGGCTCCCCGGAGCCTGGCCGCCCTGCAGGGCCTGCTGGATGCCTTCAGCCAGGACCTGGCCCTCCTGAAGGGCAAGGGAAAGGGGCAGGCCGAGGAAGGGCTCATGCGCGACCTGCTGTCCGACTTGTGGAAGCTGAAGCTCAACACGGCCAGCCTCCAGGTGGCCGCCAGCCTGTGCGGCTTCCAGCCGCCGGCCCAGGCCGTGCCGGGGGCGGCCAGCCTGGCCCAGGTGGACGCCACCAAGCTGGCCGTCGGCGGGGTGACCCAGGAGGTGGGCATCGACCCCCTCCGGTTTCCTTACCTGACCCGGGGCAGCCGGGGCAAGCAGGCCTCGCCCGACGGGCGCCGGCTGGTCTGGCGGGAGAAGGTCGACGGAACCTACTGCCTGGTGATCTCGAACGCCGACGGAAGCGGGCGGCAGGTGCTCACCCAGTGCCGCAACGGCTTCCTGCCCAGCTGGTCGCCGGACGGGGGCAGGATCCTCTACACGGCCATCGACTGGCGGACGATGCGGCGTTCCATCCACATCTACGACCTGAAGACCGGCAGGGCCTCGGCCATCTTCAAGTCGCGGGGCGGCGTGGGCGGCCTGGCGGCCTGGTCGCCGGACGGCAGCAAGGTCGTCTTCACCTACAAGCACCAGCTGTGGATCATGAACGCCGACGGGATCGGCCTGGCCCTCCTCAACGTGGGGCGGAAGGTCTCCGAGGCGGGAGCCTTCGCCTGGAGCAAGGACGGCACGCGGCTGGCCTACCAGCCCAACGGACGGCCCCAGGTGCTGGTGCTGCGGCTGGCCCAGAAACTTTGAACGAAACCGCTTGCGCCACGGCCCGAGGTGGCCGACAATCGCCACGGCCGGATCGGAAATTCCAACACCCTGGAGGGAGGACCACCGAATGTATCTGAAGCCCGCAACCCGCCTTTCCCTGACCCTGCTGTGCGCCGCCTGGATCGGCGGCCTGGCCGGCCTGGCCCGCGCCGGGGCCTGCGACAGCGACCCGACGGTTTCCCCCCTGGTGAGGGCGGTGGCGGCGGATCCCCAAAACGTGGTCAACCTCTACAACCTGGGGGTGGCCTGCTACAAGAGGGGCTGCTACGACGACGCGCTTTCGGCCTTCCAGCGGGCGGTGGACACCAACCGCGGGGACGCCGCCGCCCACCGCCAGGTGGACGCGGACGCCTACCAGCTTCTGGGCATCATCGACTACCAGGTGAAGAAGGACGACAACGGGGCCGTGGCCTGGTTCAAGAAGGCCCTGGCCCTGGCCCCGGACGATTCGCTGACCCTGCGCGGCCTGGGCATGTCCCTCACCCGCCTGGGCAAGTTCGACCAGGCCGCCGCCTACCTTGAGAAGGCCGTCAAGGCCCGGCCCCGCGACCTGGAGCCGCAGTACCGCCTGGCCATCGCCCTGGACAGCCAGTACCAGGAGTCCAAGGACGCCTCGCTGCTGCCCCGCGTGATCGCCGCCTTGAGCCGCACCGCCGCCCTGGCGGGGGCCGACCGCCAGGCCAACAAGGACGCGCTGCTCTACTGCTACACCCGGCTGGGCATCCTCTACCACGGCCAGGGCGAGCACGCCAAGGCCATCGGGGCCCTGCGCCAGGTCACCCGCATCAACCCGGATGATTACAACGCCAACTACCTGCTGGGCCTGGAATACTACGCCGAGAAGGATTACGACAACATGGTGGACGCCTACCAGAAGGCCACCCAGGCGGAGCCCGGCCAGAAGGACGCCCACTTCAACCTGGGGGTGGCCTACATCAACGAACAGCGCTTCGACGAGGCGGCCCAGCAGTTCAAGGACATCACCCAGCTGGATCCCAGCAACGCCGAGGCCCTGGAACTGCTGGCCCAGGCCAACACCCAGGCCATCGACCAGCACCTGAAGAACGCCACCGACGACCTCACCCAGGAAAAGTACCGCGACGCCCTGGCCGAGCTCGACAAGGTGACGGCCATCGACCCCCGCAACGCCCAGGCCCGCAAGTACGCGGCCGACGCCAGGGAAAAGCTGGAGCAGAACTTCGACCAGGCCATGCAGCTGGCCCGCAAGGCCCAGGAGAAGCACGACCGCTACCAGGAGATGATCCAGCTGGGCCAGGCCCTTTCGCTGAAACCGGACGACCCCACCGCCAAGGCCATGATGGACAAGGTGGGCGGCGAGATCAGCGACCGCATCCGCTTCTACATGCTGCAGGGGCACCGGGCCGAGGCTTCGGGGGACTACGCCCACGCCATCCAGCAGTTCAAGCGGGCCCTGGCCCTGAAGCGGAATTCCGCCCCGGTGAAGCGGGCCCTGGCGGCCGCGCAGCGGGCCTACAACCACGGCCTGATGGGCGCCATCGCCCTGGGCCGGCGCTACCTGAGGGAGGGCAAGGTGCTCCTGGCCAAGGCCCAGTTTGAGAACGCCCAGCGCGTGGACAAGAACAACGCCGCGGCCCTGGACGGGCTGACCCGCGCCAACACCCAGATCCGCGACGAGGTGAAGCGCTACACCGACGAGGGCGAACAGGCCATGGGCGAGGGCCGGCGCCCGGCCGCCAAGGCCCTTTTCGAGAAGGCCCTGGCCCTGGACGCCAACAATTCCCGGGCCAACAGCGACTACCGCAAGGTGGCCGGAGGCACGGAATCGGCCGCCAAGGCCAACGCCGACCAGGTCAAGAAGCTCTACTACCAGGGGGTGGACTACTACGTCAACGGCCAGCTGGACAAGGCCATCCAGAGCTGGAACGAGGTCCTCAAGATCGACCCCAGCTACCAGGACGCCCTGCAGAACAAGCAGCGGGCCGAAACCAAGCTGGCCGCCCTGAAGAAGCTGGGTGGCGCCTGAGCGGGGCGAAAGGCCTTGCCTTGGACCGGAAACCTGTTATATAAATTCATGAGGAGAACGGGGCCATGCTGGCGATCTACCGGGCGTGCAACGCCGAGACCGAAGGGGCGCCCTTCAAGCGGGAACGGCCCGCCTGGTTCGACAAGAGGCGCTGCTTCGAGAACTTCTGGCGCTCGGCCAGGGGCAGCGGCAGGAAGGTGGACGTGCACGTCGTCTTCGACGGCGACGCCCAGACCCCCCTGGCCCGCTTCATCCGGGCCCACGACCTGGAGGGATTCACCGGCATCCAGGTGCGCGACAACCGGCGTTCCCTGATGGCCTGCTACGACCTG
>JAJYGY010000015.1 GCA_021790555.1 bacterium | reverse complement strand
CCCGAGAGCGTTCTCCGTCCGGACCGGACCAGCCGCGGAACCGGTTGAAACGCTGTTTTGCCAGCGATGCATGCTCATTCCGCCAGCCTCCCGCTTGTCGGGCGCGGGAGGGCCATCGCTTTCCATTCGCCAGGATGGGGCAGCGGAAACTCCGAAAACAGCCGGAAACCCTTGTCCGGGCGGGACATCGGATGACCCCTCTGCCGGCTCCCCGCGATCCCCGCGGGGAGCCCCCTGCCCAGAGCATAGCAGAGCCCGGGCGGGGGGCCTCCGTTATTCCGGGCACTTTGTCCCGTTTTCAGCGCCGGGGCCTGGCCGGCACCTTGACCTTCACCCCCTTGGCATCCACCGTCACTTTCCTGCCGAAGACCCGGGCCGCCACCGAGGCCCTTCCCGCCGCCTTCACCAGGGCCAGCGAGACCTCCCGGCGGTCGACCTTGACCTGCAGCACGGAGCCGCGGTACAGCACTCGGTAGCTCAGCGAATCCCATTTTTCGGGCAGCGAGGGCTCGAAGCTGAGCGTCTCGCCGTCGCTGCGCATGCCGCCGAACCCGTAGACCAGGTTCATCCAGGCCCCGGCCAGGGACGTGGTGTGCAGGCCCTCGCGGGTGTTGCGGTTGTAGTTGTCCAGGTCCAGCCGCGAGGCGAACTGGGCCAGGTCGTAGGCCTGGGCGTGGTAGCCGATCTCCGAGGCCAGGATGGAATGGATGGCCGGCGACAGGGACGACTCGTGGATGCAGCGCGGTTCGTAGTAGTCGTAGTTGGCCTTCTTCACCCTGGGGCTGAACTCCCGGTTGAAGAAGAACAGGAAGAGCAGCACGTCCGGCTGCTTGTGCATGTCGTAGCGGTAGAGCCGGTCGTAGGACCAGCTGTGGTAGAGCGGGAACTGCTCCACGGGGATGGACTTCAGGTCCATGTGGGGCATGTCGAAGAAGCCGTCGTTCTGCTCGAAAACCCCCGTCTTCCTGTCCTGGAGGATCCTCATCTTGGCGGCCTTGGCCTTCCAGTCCTTCAGTTCGGCCTCCTTCAGCCCCAGCTTGGACTCCAGGGCGCGCCACTTGGCCGGGGCCTTGCGCTTCATGCGGGCGGCCACCTCGCCGGCGTACTGGAACAGCTTCTTGGACAGCAGGTTCATGTAGCAGTTGTTGTTGACCATCAGCTTGAACTCATCCGGGCCCATCACCCCGTAGAGGCCGAAGTCGCGGCTCTTCTGGCTCCACTGCCCCCTGCTGGCGTAGAAGCGGCTCAGCTGGACCAGCAGTTCGGCCCCCTCCTTGAACAGGAAATCCTCGTCGCCGGTCACGCGCTCGTAGTGCCAGATGGCGTAGAAGACCGCCAGGCCCACGTGGATCTCGGTGTTGGCGATCCACCACAGCCCGCAATCCTCCTCGCCGTTGATCGTGGCGAAGGGAAAGCAGGCCCCTTCGCAGTCGATGTCCCTGGCCCTCTGGATGGCCTGGGGCAGGTGGTGGTAGCGGTAGAGAAGCAGGTTCCTGGCCGCGGCCGGGTTGTTGAACAGGTAGAAGTTGAGGCAGTAGGCCTCGGTGTCCCAGAAGGTGTGGCCGTTGTAGAACTCGCCCGTCAGCCCCTTGGCGCCGATGTTGGCCCTGGGGTTGTTGCCGTGGTAGGTCTGGTGCAGCTGGAACACGCAGTAGCGGATTCCCTGCTGGTTCTCCGGGTCGCCCTCGATGCGGATGTCCAGGGTCTCCCAGAGGCGCCCCCAGTACAGCGAATGGGCCGCCTGGAGGGCGTCGTAGGGCTTTCCGGCGACCTTGTCCGCCGCCTCCACCCCCTGGCGCCAGGCCTTGTCCACGGGCAGGCCGGAATCGAAGCCGGACTCGTTGACCACCTTCTTGTCGAAGGCCAGGGGCTTGCCGGGCGCGGCCTTCAGGGCCACCCGGTAGCCCACCAGCTTCTCCTCCTCAAAGTACTCCTTGCGGGTCCCCGCCGGGGCGTCCAGGGCGAAGCCCGAAAACACCATCTTGCCGGTGTTGACCGTCCTGCCCAGGATGCAGGGCATCCCGCCTTCCAGGCCCTTCCTGGGGCAGTCCCAGAAGTTCTTCCGGTCGCTGGCCTCGTGGAAGGTGTCGAAGTCCAGCCCGAAGCGCAGTTGAAGGTCCACGTCCCCGTCCAGGGCCTCCACTTCCAGGCGCTGGCCGCCCAGCTGGGGTGTTTCCATGCTGACGAAGCGCGAGAAACGCAGGCGCACCCGCCCGCCCGAGGGAAGGTGCCAGGTGAATTCCCGCGCCAGGGTGCCCTCGCGCATGTCCAGCTCGCGCCGGAAGCCGTCGAACCGGCTGCGGTTGAGGTCCAGGGTCTCGCCTTCGGCCGTCACCCGGGTGTAGAGCCAGTCCAGGGTGTTGACCATGTAGTTGCCCGACGTGGAGATGCCCTTGTAGGACGGGCTGATCTTCCTGGCCTCGTAGACCCCGTTGATGTAGGCCCCCTGGTGCCGGTCGCCGCCGAATCCTTCGTCGAAATAGCCGCGCACGCCCATGCTCTCGTTGGCCAGGGAGAACAGCGATTCGGACACGCGGCCGCGTCCGGGGTGGAAGCCGTTTTCCACGATCTTCCAGGGGTCCACCTCCAGGTAGCGGTCCGCCGTCTTGGTGGTCGAAGCCGTCGCGCCCCCGCCCCGTGGGCGGGACGAAGCGCTCCCATTTCGCTTCTCTTTTTCTTGTCCTTTCTCCTGGCCGTTCCCGTTCCCGTTGAGGAACAGGCGGCGCACGTCGGAAAGGGAAAACCGGCTGATGTCGCGGTAGACCGCGTCGGCGTTGGTCAGAATCTTTGGGTCGCCAAGGCCGATGGCCTTCATTCCCGCCCTCTTGGCGCCCTCCAGGCCGGCGAAGGCGTCCTCGATGACGACGCAGCGGGCGTTCTCCACGCCCAGGCGCCGGGCCGCGGCGACGAAGACCTCGGGGTCCGGCTTGGACTTCTTGACGTCCTTGCCGCTCACCACCGTGTCGAAGTAGCCCTTCAGTTTGAGGCGTTCCAGGATGAGGTCCGTGTTCTTGCTGGCCGAGCAGATGGCCGTCTTGATGCCGTTGCGGTTGAGCGCCGGCAGGAACTTCAGCACCCCGGGCAGGATCTCGGCGGGCTTCAGCTTGCCGATCAGCTGCACGTAGAAGTCGTTCTTCCTGGCCGCCAGGGCCTCCTTCTCCCCGGGGCTGTAGGCGCGCGAAGCCTTCTCCAGGATGATGTCCAGCGAGGCCATGCGGCTGACGCCCTTGAGCCGCTCGTTGATCTCCTCGTCGAAGGGGATGCCCTGCTCGTCGGCGATCTTCTTCCAGGCCAGGTAGTGGTACTTGGCCGTGTCCACGATGACCCCGTCCAGGTCGAACAGGACGGCTTCCAGGTTGGAACCCATGGCGTTGCCCTCTTGAGAGTGGGAAGTTCAAAACGATCGTAGCCTGAAACACCCGCCAAAAACTCCACTATCCCGGCCAAGTTCTCCCGCTTTCGGGCCCGGCCCGCCCATCCGCGCCTCAGGACTTCCAGCGCCCCGCCAGGGATCCGCCGGGCGGGCAGGGACGGAACCGCCCCCCCAGGTCCACCGGGCAGGCCCGCGTGTTGCCCCTGTCGGCGCGCGCCTCCACGAAGCCCCTTCCTATCCTCACCGCCATCCCCTGGCCCCGCCAGGCGACGCGGAAGGAGAGGGATTTCCAGCCGGCCGGCAGGCGCGGCCGCAGGCGGATGCCCCGGTCCGTGGCGGAAAGCCCGCCGAAGCCGAGCACGGCCGCCATCCAGGCCCCCCCGTTGGCGGCGGGATGGGTGCCGCCGATGTAGAGCGTGCCCACGTACTGCTTGGCGTCGCCCCGCAGGTCCACCGTGGCGGTCTTGAGGAAGTAGCGGTAGGCCCACTCCACCTTGCCGATGGACGCGGCCACCAGGGCGTAGACGCAGGAACTCAGGCTGGACCCGTGCTCGGTGCGGGGCTCGTAGAATTCCCAGTTGGCCTTCTTCACCTCGCGCGAATAGCCCTCCCCCAGCACGTTGAGCAGCATCACGACGTCCGCCTGCTTGATGATCTTGGTGGTGGTGGCAAGCCCCTGGCCGCCGCCCAGGTATTCGCGCGGGTCGAGCATGCGCGCCTTCAGCTCCTTCAGGCCGGGGTCCTCCAGGCGGTGGTAGCCGTCGAACTGCTCGATGACCCCGCTTCGCGGGTCCGGGGCCGGCACGTAGAGGCGCCGGGCGAAGTCCCCGAGGGCCTCCAGGTCCCTTTCAAATCCCAGCCGGCGCAGCAGCGCGGCGTGGAAGCGGGGCTGCCGCCGCTTGAGGACGCGCGAGGCCTCCAGGGCCATCCCCGCCACGGCCCGGGCTCGTAGCGCCCCTTGTCGGCCTTGTAGTGGGCCCACGAAAGGAAAAACCGCGCGCATTCCCAGATGACCTCGGCCCCGCCCTCCACCAGCAGGCTTTCGTCGCCGGTAAGCTGGAAATACCGCCAGATGCCGTGGGCCACGTCCGCGCTGATGTGGATCTGCTTGTCGGCGAAGTAGGTGCGCATGGGGCGGTTGGTGAACACGTCGGTGATGTTGAAGAGCGTGCAGGCCTCCTCCCCGCCCTCCTGGCTCTCCCAGGCGTAGAAGGCGCCCCGGTGGCCCAGCGAGGCGGCCTTGCGGCGGGCGCCCTGAAGGCCGTGGCAGCGGTATTTCACCAGGTTGCGGGCAAGCGCGGGCAGGCAGTTGAGGAAGAAGGGCAGCATGAACATCTCGGTGTCCCAGAAGACCGCGCCCTTGTAGACCTGCCCGGAAAGGCCCCTCGCCGGGATGGAAACCCTGTCGGAATGCGAGGGGGCGATGGAAAGCAGCTGGTAGATGCTGTAGCGCAGGGCCTCCTGGGCCGGCGCGTCGCCCTCGATGGCCACGTCCGATTCGGCCCAGCGCCCGGCCCACAGGCGGGTATGCCCCTCCAGGGCCCGGTCCCATCCCCGCCCGGCCGCCCGCGCGCAGTCGGCCGCGGCCGCGGCCGCGGGGTCCTTGACCCCGTCCAGGCTGGTGAACACCGAGACGAACTTGGTGAACCCGTACTCCCGCCCGGCCTCGGCCCGCAGGGAGCCCTGCCGCAGGATTCCGGATCCGCGCCGGACCACGCCCAGGCCCCCGGGGCCGTCCTCAAGGGCCTCGGCCAGGGCCACGCGGCCGCCCTCGTTGGTGGTGGCCAGGGCCCTCAGAAGGCCCGCCGACGAGGAGAGCGCCAGGCGCGCCAGGTGCGGCCCGTTGATGTCCCACACCGCGGCGTCGATGCCGGTGGAAAGCCGCAGCCGGCAGGCCCCCTGGGCCTTGAACCGGTAGCGCAGGCAGAGCAGGTGGGGGTTTTCCAGGCTGGCGAAGCGCTCGGCGCGCACCTCCACCCGGTTTCCCCCGGGCAGGGCGAAGACGGTGCGGCGGAAATGCAGGCCCCGCCGCAGGTCCAGCCCCTGTTCATGCGAAACCACCCGGCAGGCCAGCGGGTTCAGGGGCCTGCCCCCGCTTTCCAGGACGGTCAGCAGGCCGTTGGGCGCGTTGACCGGCTCGCGCCAGGCCCGGCCGCGCCGGTCGTAGAGCCCGGAAAGCGTGCAGGCCACCCTTTCGGCCGAGGAAAACTCCTCCAGGGTGCCCCGGTACCCCAGGTAGCCGTTGCCCATGAAGAACTTGGCTCCCAGGGCCTCCACCCGGCCCTTTTGGAACCCCTTTTCCGCCACCCGCCAGCCGGACCGATCCGCGCTCCGTTGCATCTTGCCTTCCTTTCCGAATGAAAGTTGCTTCAGGCCTCCCGACCGTCCCAAAATCCCTCCCCCGGCCGCCTCGACCGGATCTCCACGCCGGACCCCTCGGGGGCCCGGGCCGAAAGCTGGAATCCCTGCCCCTCCTCGCCCAGGCCCTCCAGCCGGACAAGGACCAGGTTGGGCCCCTTGCGCAGGTTCCAGCGGAATTCGGCCGGCCGGGAAAAGAAGATGCTGGACCGCCTGGGCGAGGCCCACACCTCGGCCCCGTTGATCCACAGCCGGGCCCTGCCGTCGTGGCGAAGGGTGAAGGAGCAGTCCGCCTCGCCGCCGGCTTCCAGCACGGCCGCGGCCAGGCGGGCGCCCCCGGGGCAGAGCAGGGCCTTTCCGAAACCGAATTTCTGGCGCCCTCCCGCCACCACGCGGACGGGATCGAACCGTTCGCGCCCCCACCCCCCGCCCTTTGAGGCCTCCCGCCATTCGTCCTCGGAACAGGGCGCCGGGGCTTCCTGCCCCCCTTGCAGCGGGCCCGACACGGCCCACTCGCGGGGGCTGTCGCCCCTCCACTCGAAGGATTCGCGCAGGGTCAGGTCCCGGCCCTGGTGCCGCAGGCGAAGTTCCAGGCTTCCCCGGCGCGGGGAAAGCAGGGACGGGTCCAGGGGCAGCGTCAAGTCCAGCCCGCAGACCGCCCCGGCCGCGATCCTGCCGCGCGCCTCCAGGGGGGCATCCATGCCGTCGAAACGGCAGAGCGCCCGCCAGTCGGCGGCCAGGCTTCCGTCCTCGCGCAGCACCTCCACCCGCAGCCCCAGCGCTCCGGAATGGGGGCCCGGCAGGGCCTGGACCCGGGCTGAAATTCCGGCCAGCACCCTCAGGGCGTCCTCGCACTCCCCGGCGCCGGCCTTCTCCAGGTCCGCGGCGAGGGAAAGCGAATCCCCCCGCAGGGCCTCGTGTTCCCGGCCCAGGGAGTCCGGATCCCCGCCCCGCCTCAGGGATTCCAGCAGGGCCTCCTGCTTCCCGGCCAGCGCCAGGGCCCGGGGCCTCAGGGAGGCCGCCTCCCCCAGCTGTTCGCAGGCGAGGCGGGCCCGCCTGGCCTGCGCCTTGCAGCGGTGGTACAGGTCGCGCGCTCCGGCCGGCAGCAGCGGCGCGACCCGGACAGCGCGGACCTCGTCCAGGCCGCCGGCGGGCACCTCGAAGCGGGCGAGCTCACCCGGGCCGCCCTGGCCCCCGGCC
>JAJYGY010000335.1 GCA_021790555.1 bacterium | reverse complement strand
CAGGTGCGGCCCAACGGGGAGCCGGTGCCGGGGGTCGGGGAAAGCATGCAGGGCGCGGCGGTTTAGACGCCCGGAAGTCGCGGGTTTTCAAGGCACCATCGCGGTGGAAGATCCCTCCGTGGAAACTTCCCCGGGTGACCGGGGAAAAGAAGGGGGTCTGGGGGAATGGTCCTCCTGGCCTGTGCGCGCATCCTCCCTAAATTTCGGGGTCACTGCGGCGACAAGACCTTCTCAAAAGGAAAGCAAGCCATGTCCAGCACGGTCAGCGCCCTCAAATGCCGCGAATGCGGCAAGGAATACCCCCTCGCCGCCAAGTACGTCTGCGAATTCTGCTTCGGCCCGCTGGAATGCGTGTACGACTACGCCAAGATCGCCAAGACCGTCACGCGGGAACTCATCGCCTCGCGCCCGCTTTCCATGTGGCGCTACCGGGAGTTCCTGCCCGCCGACGGCAGCAACCCGGTGAGCCTGCAGGAGGGCTTCACCCCCCTGCTGCGCGCCCGCAACCTTGAAAAGGCGCTGGGGCTGAAGGAACTCTACGTCAAGAACGACTGCGCCAACCCCACCCACAGCTTCAAGGACCGGGTGGTGTCGGTGGCGGCCACCAAGGCCCTGGAGCTGGGCTTCGACACCCTGGCCTGCGCCTCCACGGGCAACCTGGCCAACGCGGTGTCGGCCTACGGGGCCAAGGCCGGCATGAGCCGCTTCGTGTTCATCCCCAGCAACCTGGAGCAGGGCAAGGTGGCCGCCAGCAACGTCTACCAGCCCAACCTGGTGGCCGTGGAGGGCAACTACGACGAGGTCAACCGCCTCTGTTCCGAGATCGCCGGCAAGTACCGCTGGGCCTTCGTCAACATCAACGTGCGGCCCTACTACGCCGAGGGCTCCAAGACCCTGGGCTTCGAGGTGGCCGAGCAGCTGGGCTGGAAGGCCCCCGACCACGTGGTGGTGCCCATGGCCTCGGGCTCGCTGCTGACCAAGATCTGGAAGGCCCTGCAGGAATTCAAGAAGACGGGCCTGCTGGCGCGCGTGGCCACCCGGGTCAGCGGGGCCCAGGCGGCGGGCTGCTCGCCCATTTCCACGGCCTTCCTGGAGGGAACCGACACCTTCCGGCCGGTGAAGCCCAACACCATCGCCAAGTCCCTGGCCATCGGCAACCCGGCCGACGGCTACTACGCCCTGCAGGCCATCAAGGAATCGGGCGGGGCGGCCGAGAAGGTGACCGACCAGGAGGTGGTCGAGGGCATCAAGCTGCTGGCCGCCACCGAGGGCATCTTCGCCGAGACGGCGGGGGGCGTGACCGTGGCCTGCCTGAAGAAGCTGGTGGAAAAGGGCGCCATCAGGAAGGACGAGGTGACGGTTGCCTACATCACCGGCACGGGACTGAAGACCCAGGAGGCCCTGCACGGCCACCTGAAGGAGCCCAAGGTCATCAAGCCCAACCTGGCCGCGTTCGAGACCGCTTTCCATAAAAACCCGGAACTGGCCTGAACCGTTCCCAACCTGGAGGAAGTATGTCCGTGAAAGTGATGATCCCCACTCCCCTGCGCAACCTCACCGCCGACCAGGCCGAAGTGAGCCTGGAGGCCAAGGACGTGCAGGGGCTGATCGAGGCCCTGGAGGCCAAGCACCCCGGCTTCAAGGAGCGCCTCTGCGACGCCAGCGGCAAGCTGCGCCGCTTCGTCAACGTGTACCTCAACGAGGAGGACATCCGCTTCCTGCAGGCCGAGGCCACGCCCCTGAAGGACGGCGACCAGGTCTCCATCGTGCCCGCCATCGCGGGGGGGAGGTAGCCCATGGCGGTCGCCGGCCAGAACAAGGCGCGCCGCAGCGTGCTTCCGCGCGCCGGGGAAAGGCGGGGCAGCCGCCGGCTGGAGCTGGATTTTCCGGCCAAGCTGGTGACGGCGCCGCTGCTCTACCAGCTGGTGAAGAAGTACGACCTGATGCCCAACATCCGCCGCGCCAACGTCACCCAGGAGTTCGGCTACATCCAGCTCGAGCTGGTGGGCAGGGAGGAATCGCTGCGCAAGGGCATCGAATACCTGGTGCGCAAGGGCGTGCGCGTGGAGCCCATCACCAAGGACGTGCTCGAAAGTTGAAACAGGACGCGACCGTACCCTCGACTCCAGATTCTCGGGACGGGACCCCGTGCAAGGGCTGAACCTGGATGAAAAATCCACCCTGCGCCTGCTCACCGGTTTCCTGGCCGAGGAGACGAGGAAGGCCGGCCTGAAGCGCGCCGTGCTGGGGCTTTCCGGCGGCATCGATTCGGCCCTGGTGGCGGCCCTGGCCGCCCGGGCCCTGGGGCCCCAGAACGTCTGGGGCATCTGCATGCCCTACCGCCTGAGTTCGCCCGAATCGGCCCGCCACGCCGCCGAAGCGGCGCGGGCCTTCGGCATCCGCTTCCTCAGCATTTCCATCAGCCCCCAGGTGGACTCCTACTTCCGCCGGTTCCCCCAGGCCTCGGCCCTGCGCCGGGGCAACAAGATGGCGCGCGAGCGCATGAGCATCCTCTACGACCAGTCGGCGGGGCTGAAGGCCCTGGTGCTGGGAACCAGCAACAAGACCGAGCTGCTGCTGGGCTACGGCACCCTGTTCGGCGACATGGCCTCGGCCCTGAACCCCATCGGCGACCTCTACAAGACCCAGGTGCGCCAGCTCTCGCGGTTCCTCAAGGTGCCCCGGCCCATCCTGGACAAGCCTCCCAGCGCGGACCTGTGGCGGGGCCAGACCGACGAGGCCGAACTGGGCTTCACCTACGAGGCCGTGGACCGCTTCCTCTACCTCAAGGTCGACCAGCGCGCCGACGACCACGACCTGAGGGAGGCCGGGTTTTCGGCCCGGTTCGCCCGGGCCATCCAGGCCAGGCTGGCGGCCTCGCAGTACAAGCGCCGCCCCCCCCTCATCGCCAAGGTTTCGGGCCGCACCATCGACCGCGAGTTCCGCTACCCCAGGGACTGGGGGAGATGAGGGGCCCCGGGGGGGCGCCCGAACCCAGCAAGGAGTCGACCGTGCCGGACGCGCCGGGCACCCTTTACCTGGTCGCCACGCCCATCGGAAACCTGGCGGACTTCCCGCCCAGGGCACTGGAGGCGCTGCGCCAGTGCGACCTGGTCGCCGCCGAGGACACCCGGGTGACCCGCAAGCTGCTCACCCGGTTCCAGGTCTCCAAGCCGCTGGTGAGCTACCACGCCCACAACCAGGCCGCCCGCGGCGCCGACCTGGCCCGCCAGCTGTCCCAGGGCCGCGTGGTCGCCCTGGTGTCCGACGCGGGCGCGCCCTGCCTTTCGGACCCCGGCACGGACCTGGCCCGCCTGGCCTGGGAGGCCGGCTGCCGGGTGGTCCCCATCCCCGGCCCCAGCGCCGTGGTGGCGGCCCTCATGGCTTCCGGGCTTCCGGCCAGTCCCTTCTACTTCCACGGCTTCCTGGACCCCCGCCCCGACCGTCGCCGCGGCGAACTGGAGGGCCTCAAGGGCCTGCGGGCCACGCTGGTGTTCTTCGAGGCGCCCCACCGGCTGCGCGCCTGCCTGGCGGACCTGCTCTCGGCCCTGGGGCCGCGCCAGGCCGCCTCCTGCCGCGAGCTGACCAAGCTGCACGAGGAGATCGAACGGGGCGGCCTGGAGGAGCTGGCGGCCCGCTTCCGCGGCCGCGAGCCTCGCGGCGAGTTCACCCTGGTGGTGGCCGGGGCCGGGAAGGGCGCGGCCGCGCCGCCGGCCGAGGAATGGCGGGAGTGGAGCCTGGAGGAGCACCTGGCCCGGCTCACCGCCCGGGGCCGGAGCCTGAACGAGGCCATCGCCGAGGCCGCCCGGGCCAGGGGCCTGGACCGCAGGGAAGTCTACCGGGTCGGGCACGGCCTGAAACCCGGCAGGCCCGGCGCCGGGGCGGAATGAGGCGCCGGAAGTTTCCACGAGCTCTGGGAAGGCCATGGCTTCTTTGATCCTCTGCGTCGACCAGGGAACCACCGGCACCCGTGCCGTCGCCTACGGCCGCGACCTGAAGCCCCGGGGCTTCGCCTACCTGGAGCACCGCCAGCATTTCCCCAAACCCGGATGGGTGGAGCACGACGCCGGGGAGATCTGGGACAACACCCTGGAGGTGACGCGGCGGGCCCTGCGCGCCGCGTCGGTGAGGCCCTCCGCCGTGGCCGCCGTGGGCATCACCAACCAGCGCGAGACGGTGGTGGTGTGGGACGGCGCGGGCCGGCCGCTCCACCGGGCCGTGGTGTGGCAGTGCCGGCGCAGCCAGGAGATCTGCGGGCGCCTGAAGAAAAAGGGCCTGGAGAAGATCTTCAAGGCCCGCACCGGCCTGCTGCTGGACCCCTACTTTTCCGGAACCAAGCTGGCCTGGCTGGCGGAGAACGACGCCCGGGTGGCCGCCGCCTTCCGGGATGGCAGCGCCCGCTTCGGGACCATGGACAGCTTTTTGCTCCACCGCATGACCGGCGGCGCGGCGCACGCCACGGATTTCACCAACGCCTCGCGCACCCTGCTCTTCGACATCCACCGCCGGCGCTGGGACCCCCGCCTGGCCGCGCTGCTGAAGACCCCGCTGGCCTGCCTGCCGAAAGTCCTTCCTTCGGCCGGTTTTTTCGGGAATACTGACCCCAAAAGCTTCGCCGGGGTGTCCGCGCCGGTGTGCGGCATCGCGGGCGACCAGCAGGCCGCCCTCTTCGGGCAGGGCTGCTGGGGCCCGGGCGAGGCCAAGAACACCTACGGCACCGGCTGCTTCCTGCTGATGAACCTGGGGCCCCGGGCCCGCGCGGGCCGGCGGGGACTGCTCACCACCCTGGCCTGCGGGAGCGACGGCGGGCCGGTCTTCGCCTTCGAGGGCGCGGTGTTCATCGCCGGGGCCGCCGTGCAGTGGCTGCGCGACGGCCTTGAAATCCTCGAGGACGCCGCCCAAAGCGAGGCGCTGGCGGCCTCGGCCCCGGATTCCGGCGGCGTGGTGATGGTGCCGGCCCTGGTGGGCCTGGGCGCCCCGGACTGGGACCCGGCCGCCCGCGGGGCCCTGCTGGGCCTCACCCGGGGCACGGGCCGGGCCCAGGTGGCCCGCGCCGCCCTGGAGGCCATCGCCCTGCAGAGCGCCGAGCTGGCCGACCTGATGCAGGCCGAATCCGGGCTCAGGCTCAAGTCCCTGCGCGTCGACGGCGGGGCCACGGCCAACCGCCTGCTGATGGGCCTGCAGGCCGACCTGCTGGGCGTTCCGGTGAGGCGGGCGGGCCAGGTGGAAAGCACCGCCCTGGGCGCGGCGGCCCTGGCGGCCCTGGGGGGCGGCCTGGCCTCCGGCTCCCAGATCCGCGCGCGCCTGCGGGCCCGGGAGACGGTCTTCCGGCCGGGCCGCGGGGCGGCCTGGCGCCGTGGCATGAAGGCGCGCTACCGGGCCGCCGTCGAGGCCGTCAAGGCCTTCGCCCACCCTCTTGGAGCCTGACATGGAACTGGCCCCCGTCGCCAAGAAGGACCTCAAGCCCCTGGCCGAACTGCTGGCCGCCTCCTGCCCCCGCCTGGGCTTCGTGGGACCCGCCCTGCTGCAGGAGCAGACCCTGGACGACCCGGACTACGATTCCAGCTTCGTCGTCCAGGGCCTGGAGAGCAGGAAGCCGGTGGCACTGGCCCTGGGCGTGGCCCGCCTCAGGGACAACCGCAAGACCGGCTACCTGAAGGCCTTCTGCGTCCATCCCCGGCACCGCGGCAAGCGCCTGGGCCACGAGCTGTTCTCCGAGCTGGAAAGGCGCTTCCAGAAGCGCGAGGCCCGCGAGATCCGGGTGGGGGACTGCCCGGCGCCCTACTTGATCTCGGGCATCGACTGCCTGGACACCCCCACGGTATGCTTCCTGCTGAAGCGGGGTTACGAACGCCTGGGGGAGGCCGTGGACATGAAGGCCGACCTGGCCCGGGTGGACTTGACCCTTTCGGCCGGGGAGGCCGCCCTGGCCAAGGAGGCCAGGGTCCGCCGGGCCAAGGCCGAGGACTGGCCGGCGGTGGAGGCCTTCCTCAAAAGCGCCTTTCCCGCCTGGGTCTACGAGGCTAAAATGGGCCTGAAACGGGGCCTGCTGATGGTGGCCGAGCGCAAGGGGAAGGTGGTCGCCTTCGCCGCCGCCGGCGCCACCCAGCCGGGCTGGTTCGGCCCCATGGGCACGGCCCCGGAGGAGCGGGGCAGGGGCCTGGGAAGGATCCTGATGCTGAAGTGCCTGGAATTCCTGAAGAAGGGCGGGGCCAAGGGGGCGGTCATCCCCTGGGTGGGGCCCATCCCCTTCTACGCGCGCCACGCCGCCGCCAGCCTGGGGCCGGTGAACTGGCAATTCCTGAAGCGGGTCTGAGCATGGTGACGGGAACACGGCCCAAGATGGCCATTTGCCTTTCCGGCGGGGGGATCCCGGGCTGGCTCTACCAGATCGGGGCCCTCTCGGCGCTGGACGACTTTCTGGGCGACCAGTTTTCCGTCACCGACTTCGACATCTTCGTGGGCACCAGCGCCGGGTCCGTGGCGGCGGTGCTGGTGGCCAACGGCATCTCGCCCGAGGCGGTCTTCAAGTCCGTGGTGCGGCACCAGGAGACCTACCTGTCGCTGAAGCGGTCCGACTTCTACGGGGTCAACTGGGGCAACCTGTGGGTGGCGGTGAGCAACCTGGCCAAGCACGCCGGCAAGGGCTTCTTCACCTGGCTGCGCCATCCCCTGCGCTTCTCCTTCTTCGACGTGGTCTACGAGTTCCAGGAGAGCCTGCCGCCCGGCATCTTCTCCATGCAGAACTTCCAGCGCTTCGTCAGCTTCGTCATCTCCAAGAACCGGCTCAAGGCCTCCTTCCGCGAGATGGACAAGGAGTTCTACGTCACCGCCACCGACCTGGACACCGGCGACCGGGTGGTCTTCGGCCGGGGCGCCATCGACAGCGTACCCGTGGCCCAGGCCCTGACGGCCTCGTCGGCCATCCCCATCTTCTTCCGGCCGGTCAAC
>JAJYGY010000254.1 GCA_021790555.1 bacterium | reverse complement strand
CGATCTTCAGGAGCGGCGAGACGGCCTCCGCGCCGGAGGCCGCGTTGGCCCGGTTGAAGCCCTCCAGGGACTGCAGCATCTCCAGGGCCGCCTCGCAGGCGAAGTCGGCGTGGGCCTCGTTGGGGATGGGCGCGCCGAAGATGGCCATGACCGCGTCGCCGATGAACTTGTCCACCACGCCGTGGTGCCGGGTGATGGCCCCCACCATCTCGGTGAAGTAGGCGTTGAGCATGCGCACCGTGCCCCGCGCGCCCAGGCCCTCGGAAAGCGCGGTGAAGCCGCGCAGGTCGCAGAAAAGCACGCTCACCGCCACCTCCCTGCCCTCCAGCTCCTGCCCGCCGGCCTCGAGGATGGCGTCGCGCACCGCGCCCGACACGTACCGGCCGAAAAGCTCCCTCACCTGGTGGTTCAGCCTTTCCAGCTCGCGGTTCTTGGCCTGGATCTCCTCCTCCATCCTCAGCTGCTCGCGGATGTCGCGGAAGGAGACGATGATGCTGGGCCGGCCGTCGTAGCTGGTGACACGGGCGCTGCTCTCCACCGGGATGAGCCCGCCCGAAGCCGTCAGCAGGGGGAGGTCGCGGTAGACCAGGCCGCCCTTTTCCCAGGCGTCGGCGATGGTCTCGGCGCTCTTGTGGATGAGTTCCTGGGGATGCAGCTGGAAGAGGGAGGAGCGCTTCAGTTCGTCCAGGGGGCGGCCCAGCAGCTCGGCGGCGCGGGGGTTGGCCTGGTGGATGCGGCCGTCCGCCACGTCGATGACCAGCAGGGGGTCGTTGGACTGGTCGAAAATCCTCTGCAGGTTCTCCTTTTCGGCCTGCAGGGCCTTCAGCTTTTTGTCGGCACCGAAAAGGTCCACGGCGTCCCCGACTCCATTTATAGGGATTCCAGGGCCGGCAGGATGGCCCCGGGGTTGAGGAACTCGCCCACGCGCTCGGGGCGCGAGCAGTAGCGCACGGTCCCGTCCGCGGCGATGAGGAAGGAGGCCGGCACGAACATGCTGGGCCGGTCGCGCAGGGCCCCCATCAGGGGATCGTCCATGCGCACGCCGTAGGCCCGGGCCACCTCCTGGGAGGGGTCGGCCAGAAGCTGGTATTCCAGGCCCAGCTTGCGGGCCAGCAGGCCGTTGACCTGCGACCCGTCCTGGCCCACGGCCAGCAGCGTGACGCCCTTTTCCTGGAAACGCCGGCGGGCCCGCTCGTAGCTTCGCAGCATGATGTGGCAGGCCGGGCACCAGTCGCCGTGGGCGAACATCAGAAGCACCGGCCGGCCGCGGAACGAGGCCAGGCTCACCGGATTCCCGGCCGGGTCCGGCAGGCTGAAGTCCGGCGCCAGCTGGCCCACGCCCAGCCGCCCCCCGGCCAGGGACTTGCCCAGCATGCGGTAATTGGTGAGATGTTCCCGCAGCACCAGGTACAGGCACAGGCCCACCACGGGCAGCGGGAAGACCCAGGACTGCCAGGACCCCCGGGTGAAGGCGGCCAGGGCCCACAGGGCCAGGGCCGGCAGCATCAGGGCCGGCTCCAGGAAGATCCAGCCCGTGTAGGAGATCTCCTCGAAAAGCAGCAGGCGCGAGGCCGAGGCCAGGGCCGCCAGGGTCAGGGCCAGACCCATCAGGGGGCCGCCCCAGGAGGCGAACTGGGCCGCCAGCGAAAGGCAGACCGACACCGCCACCACCCCCAGGCGCTGGGGCCAGGTGGCGTTGCCCCACAGGGCCTTCAGCGAAAGCAGGAAGGCCGCCAGGGCCGCCCAGTAGGCCAGGCCGCGGGCGTCCGTGGCCAGAAAGGCGCAGGCGTTGGCCGCCAGCAGCAGGGCGATGACATTGAGGGGGTGGAGGGTCTTCAAGCCAGGCCTTCCAGGACGGGGAAGATGGTGTTGGGGTCCAGGAACTCACCCACCCGGTCGGGCCTCGACGTGTAGCGCACCACGCCGCCCTGGTCGACGAGGAAGGCGGCCGGCAGCGGGATGCCCGGCTCATAGCGCATCCTGGCCAGCAGGGGGTCGTCCACCTGCACGCCGTAGGTCATGGCGGTCCTCTGGCCCTCGTCGGAGAGTACCTGGTAGCGCAGGCCCAGCTTCTTGACCATGGCCCGGTTCACCCCCAGGGGGTCCGGCCCGACGGCCAGCACGGTGACGTCCTTGGCCTGGAAGTCCTCACGCCGCCTTTCATAGGTGCGCAGCATGATGTGGCAGCCCGGGCACCAGTCCCCGCGCACGAAAACCAGCAGCACGGCGCTCTTTCCCCGGAACCCGGACAGCGTCACCGGCCTTCCGTCCGCGTCGGGCAGGCTGAAGTCGGGCGCCAGCTGGCCTGGATCCACGCCCCGGCCCCGCAGGGACCGGGCCAGCATCTTGTTGCCGGTGTAGAGCTCCCGCAGCACCAGGTAGAGGCACTGGGCCAGCACCGGAAGCGGGTAGACCCAGGACCTCCATCCGTCCCCGGCCAGGCCCGCCAGCACGTAGAGGACCAGGCCCAGGGCCATCAGCGAGGGTTCCAGGAAAAGGAAGCGGGTGTAGTTGATCTCCTCGAACAGCAGGAACCGCGAGGCCGCGGCCAGGGGCATCACCGTCAGGGCCAGGCCCATCATCTGGCCTCCCCAGGGCGAAAGCTGGCCGGCCAGCGAAAGGCAGATGGCGGCCAGCAGCAGACCCACGCGCTGCGGCCAGGTGCCGTTGGTGAGGAAGGCCTTCAGGGACAGGAAGAAGGCGATCAGGGTGATCCCGTAGGCCAGGCCGGAAGAGGGCGTGGCCAGGAAGGCCAGCCCGTCCAGGGAAAGCAGCACGGCCACGGGGTTGAGCGGGTTGAGGGTTTTCATTCGGGCTCCGAAAGGGGGTTGGCATCCGTCAGGGGATACGGAGCGTCCCGGCCGGCGGATCTGTGACCTTGGCCACAGCCTTCCGCCGCCCGCCGCTCACCCCTTCCTGGCCACGGCCAGGGTGGCCCGCCGGCTCTTGCGTTTCTCCAGCACCAGGTCCCCCACGCCGGCCAGCAGCATGGCCGCGGGCTCGCAGACCCCCACGGCTCCGGTGTACTTCATCACCAGGGGGTTGGGCATGGTCTTGGTCTTGCGCTCGTTCAGCTCGTCCTTGGTGTAGGCCTCAAGCTTCACGCCCAGGCCGGCGGCGAGCTGAAGCAGGCAGGGTTCGTCGATCTTCAGGTCGATGGTGGCCAGGCCGGCCACGCTCAGGGGGGAAAGCCCGGCCTCCTCCAGGGAGGACCCCACCAGGGATTCCAGCTCCCCAAGGTCGGTGCCGTGGTCGCAGCCCATGCCCAGGCACAGCGTGGGAGGCCGGTAGAGCACGGCCTTGTCCCAGCGCTGCCCCAGCTCGGCGCGCAGCCGCGCGCTGGACCGGTCGCTGACCACCAGGTAGGCCTCGAACTCGCCCGCCCCCAGGGCCGCGGCCAGCGAGGGGAACACGCGGATGTTGGCGGGCAGGGGCGTGGGGCGGGTCCACCAGTTTTCCTGCCCGGCCTCCCGCACGAAGGCCACGGGTTTCTCGTTGACCACGGCCGCCGAGACCGGGGTGACGTTCTCCTTGCCTTCCAGCTTCCAGCCCAGCTCGCGGCCCAGGATGTCCACGGGAATGGTGGAGCGCGCGTCCGAGGCCGTGGTCAGCACGGCCTGGGCGCCCAGGGCCTGGGCCACCCTCCCGGCCAGCTCGTTGGCGCCCCCCACGTGGCCCGACAGCACCGGGATGGCGAAGCGGCAGGCGTCGTCCACCACCACCACGGCCGGGTCCAGGTCCTTGGACTTGAGGTGGGGCGCGATGGTGCGGACCACGGCGCCCAGCGAGACGTGGAAGACCATGCCGTCCACCTTGTCCCACAGTTCGCCGGCCAGGTCCTTGATGGTGCCGAAGTGCCGCGCGCCCTCCTGGCCGGGGCCCTTCTGCTTCTCCGAGACCCACACCTGGGCCTCGGGAAGGGCGGCCTTCAGCCTGAGGGCGTCCAGGACGCCGTGCTTGGTGATGGCGATGATGGCGATCTTCATGGGGAACCGGTCCTGGGAGTGGGGTGGGAGGCTTCGGATCAGTCCTGGTACAGCATCTTCTTGAAGCCGACGTAGGTGGGTTCGAAGCCCAGGCTCTCGTAAAAGCGGTGGGCCCGGGTGCGCTGGGTGTTGCTGGTCAGGTTGACCTGATGGCAGCCGGCCTTCTTGCACAGCTCCACGGCCTCGCGGATGAGGGCCCGGCCGATCCCCTGGCCCCGTTCGCGGTCGTCGACCACGATGGTGTCCAGGATGCCCAGGGGCTTGCCGCTGTAGTAGACGCGCGGAAGGATGTAGGCCGCGCAGGTGCCGCGCACCTGGCCGCCGCTGTCCCAGACCAGCAGGCGCACGTCCCTGCTGGAAAGCATGCGGCGGAAGGCCTTGGCCATGTCGGGGTTGGGCCGGGTGGGCGCCTTCTTGAAGACGGAAAGCCCGCCGCGCAGCTGGTCGTACAGGCGCAGCAGGTCTGGCAGGTCCTTCAACGTGGCCTCGCGGATCATGCATCCTCCCAAAAAGAGCCTTTCAGGCCGCGTCGAATCGGTTTCAGGTCGCGAAGGGGCCGATCAGGCCCCGGCCTTTCTTCCCCAGAAGACGAAGATGGGATTGAGCGCGTCCAGGCGCTGCAGGTCAAGGATGGGCTTGCGCCTCGACACCTGGACCTGGACGAGGTCCCATTCCAGGCCCGAGGCCTTGTACCATTCCAGGGCCTCGGCCGTGTTCTCCAGCGTGACGGTGTTGACCACCAGGCTTCCCAGGGGCCTCAGGCGCGCCTTGCAGGCCTCCAGGATGTCCGCCATCCTGCCCGAGGAGCCGCCCACGAAGACGGCGTCCGGATCGTCGGGCAGCCCGTCCAGGGCCTCGGGCGCGCGGCCCTGGACCAGCGAGGCGTTGAGGCAGCCGAACTTGGCGAAGTTCAGGCGGACGTTCCCGCAGTCCTCGGCGTTCTTCTCCACGGCCCAGACCCGGCCCTGGCGGCAGAAGCGGGCGGCCTCCACGGCCACCGAACCGGAGCCCGCCCCGATGTCCCAGGCCACCGAACGCGGATGCAGGCGCATCTTGGAAAGCGACAGGGCCCGGATCTCGGCCTTGGTGATCAGCCCCTGCTCGGGCTTGCGCTGGTGGAAAAAGGAATCCGGCAGGCCGAAGGCGTGCAGGCCGGCCGGATCGGGCGGTTCGGACCGCAGCGCCACCATGACGTTGAGGGGGCCGAAGGAGCGCGCGGCCGCCTCCTCCAGGCTGCCTTCGAACCGCGACTCGCCTTCCCCCTCCAGGTTCTCCAGCACGAAAGCCCTGTCCCCGCCCCCCCAGCCCGTGGCCATGAGGAAGCGGGCCACCTCGGCGGGCGTGTTCTTGTCGTCGGTGAAGACCCCCAGCTTGGCGGCCTCCGGCGGGACCGCCAGCAGGCGGTCCAGGGGCCGGCCGTGCACGCTGACAAGGTGGGCGTCGTCCCAGTTCAGCGAAAGCCGGGCGAAGGCCATCTGGAAGGCGCTGGCCTGGGGGTGCACCTCCAGGCTTTCCGCCCCCAGGTCGCGGGCCAGGGTCCTGCCGATGCCGAAGAACAGGGGATCGCCCGAGGCCAGCACCACCAGGGGTTTGTCCGCCCCGGCCTCCAGCCTGGCCTTCAGCGCGGCCGCCAGCTCCGCCAGGTTGGCGCCGACGGCGAAGGTCTCGGCCTGGAGGTGCCCCACGAAGCCCAGGTGCCTCTTGCCGCCGGCGATGAATCCAGCCGACTCCACCAGGGCCAGGGGCCCGGGGGCCAGCGACTTCAGCCCGGCGTCGGAAATGCCGATCAAATGGACCTTAGGAGCCTGGCTCAAGGCGTTCCGCCCGCGAATAGGTGCTTTGAATGAGGCCCCGGGCCTCCTCCAGCCAGGCCAGGCCGTCGTCCGCCTGGGCGATGTCGTGGTCCAGCGAGGCGGCCACGTAATAGGTTGCTCATGAACCGATTCCTCAAGAAGCGGGACCGGCTCCGGAATCAAGCTCCTTCAACAGCCCTTCAATTTCCCCGGGAAGCGAGGGCGGGCGATGATTTCAATGCCTGGTTGAGGGCTTCTCCCACGATTTCAAACTGGCGCTCCACCGCCGAACGCAACATGCTGTCCGAGGCATATTCCTTGAAGGTCTTTCCCCGTGAATACCTCTCGAGTTCCCGGCAGGCCCCCAGGATGTCGTAGAGGTATTTTTGAACCTCACGCGGATTCATAAACCACGACCTTCTGGGATTCAACCGAGCGGCGCAAGTAGGGATTTTGGATTCCGGAAGGCTCCACCAGATCCACCGGAGCCCCAAAAAGCGCCTCCAGCTCATCGAGCAGGCAGAAGTAACAGTCCGCGTGCCGCGACGGCGGCATGGGCTCAAATTCCACCAGGGCATCCACGTCGCTCGTGCCCGGACGGAACCGACCCTCGGCCGCGGAGCCAAAAATCGCCAGGCGCCTCACGGCGAACTTTTCGCAAATGCCCTTGAGACAGTCCCTTTTTGATTCCACAACGCGGTCCATTCAACGCTCCCTTTCGCCCCGGAAGAGCCCCTACCACGACCATCTTAGAGCAATCCAAACGGGATCGTCTACCCGCAAACCCGCGGAAGCCTGGAGGCGGCGCCTGGGGGCCGCGGCAAAACCCGCTTCCATGGCCCGCTAGCGCCCCTCCAAAACCGCCTTGGCCAGGAGGGCGCCCTCGAAATCGAGCAGCCAGCTCTCCACCGCGCAGGCGCCCCGGATGTGGTCCCAGGCCACCCGGGCGGCCCGCCCGCACAGCAGCTCGAAATAGCGCGGCGCCCAGGGCCTGCCCAGGGCCATCTCGTACACGTGGCGCGAGGTGTTGGCCTTGCGCGCCTCCTCCTGGAAACCCTGGTCGGCCCCGGCCTCGCCGGCCAGGCCGGCCAGGAAGCCCATGTCCACCTCGCTCCGGCCGGCGTGGGTGTAGATTTCGCCCTGGGCCAGCTTGGCCACCTTGCCGGGCTGCCCCACCAGCAGGC
>JAJYGY010000360.1 GCA_021790555.1 bacterium | reverse complement strand
AGGGCCCAGGCCGCGGCCTGGGTGGGCAGGATCAGGAAAGGAAAGTTGAACAGGCCGTGCACCTGCAGCGCCGCCAGTCCGGCCACCAGGCCGGCCAGCAGGGCCCTGCGGCCCGGGTCGGGCTGGGCGGCCACGGCGCGCAGGGCCGTGGCGTAGAACCAGGCCAGCAGCAGCAGGTAGAGCAGGGCGCCGGGCAGGCCGTCCTCGGCGGCCATCTGGGCGATGTCGTTGTGGCCGTGGTCGGAATAGACGTAGGGCGCGGAGGCCAGCTTTTCGCGGGGCACCCAGGCGGCCTGCACGGTGGGGTAGTAGATCCCGAAATTGCCCGGGCCCACCCCGAAGAGGGGATGCCGGGCGGCCATGGAAAGCGTGTTTTCAAGCAGGGCCAGCCTTTCCGAGGCGCCCGCGGACCTGCCCTGGGCAAGGTCCTTCAGCCGCTGCCAGGTGGCGGGGCGGCGCCAGACCTGCAGGCCCGCCAGCAGCAGGGCCAGTCCCAGGCCGGCCAGCAGGGCCCGGCGGCGGGCGGCCCACAGCGAGGCGGCCTCGCGGCGCAGCATCCAGGCCAGCAGGGCCAGGCCGGCGGCCAGGCCCAGGTAGGCGCCCCGGGTCTGGGTGGCCAGCAGGCAGAAGAAGAACAGGGCCGCCAGGGCCCAGGCCCAGGCCGCCCGGCGCCCGCGCGCGCGCAGGAAGAAGCCCAGGCCCAGGCAGGGCGGGATGAGCATGGCCAGGTGGCCGCCCAGAAAATTGGGGTTTCCCAGGAAGGAGGCGGCCCGGCCGTCGAAGCGCTGGTTCCAGTGGACCGGGTCCAGCCCGAAGGTCTGCAGCAGGCCGTAGGAGGCCAGCAGCAGCCCGGCCAGCAGCAGCACCGCCAGCACCCTGCCGCGCTCGCGCCGCGACGGGGCGGCCATCCACACCGAGGCGAAGACCATGGGGTAGCAGAGGAATTCGAAGAAGGCCTTGAAGGCCAGGTCGCGCCGCGGGGCCAGGCAGGCGCACAGGCCCATCCAGCCGAAGAAGGCCAGCAGCAGCCAGAGCCCGGCGCGCGAAAGCGGGGGGGCCGGGCGCGATTCCGCCCTGCCCGCGAAGGCCCAGAAGCAAAGGGCCAGGGCCAGGGGCGCCAGCAGGCGGGTGGAGAGGGATTCCGTCACCCAGAAGACGTGCTCGGTGGCGGGGTAGAAGAGGAGGGGCGGCCACAGCAGGGCGCACAGCAGCGCCAGGCGGGCCAAGCGGGCGCGGGGGATTGGCATGGGTTACCCTTGTCGGAATTCCTGCAGGGTGAAGCGCAGGTCGGTGACCAGGTCGCGGCCGAACTTCTCGCGGATGTTCTCCAGGATCCTGGGCTTCAGCAGGGTCAGCTCCTGCATCCAGGCCGGGCTGCGCACCGAGACGGTCAGCGCGCCCCGGTGGAAGCGCAGGGGCCGGGCGTTGCGCGCCACGGGCTCGCCCACGATCTCGGGCCAGCGCGTGTAGATCTGGAGCTGCTCACGCTCGTCCATCAGGCCCAGGCGCTTCAGGCGCGGGCTTTCCTGGATGAGCTGCGCCAGGCTCATCAGCTTTTCGTTGCGGCCGGATTTGAAGGGCTTGTCCCTGGGAGGCATGGAGGGGCGCCCTACTTCTTTTCCACGTGGCCGCCGAACTCGTTGCGCATGGCCGAGAGCAGCTTCTCGCCGAAGGTGTTCTGCTGGCGCGAGCGGAAGCGGGCGTAGAGCGAGGCGGTGAGGACCTCGGCCGGCACGGCCTCCTCCAGGGCGGCCTGCACGGTCCAGCGGCCCTCGCCCGAATCCTGCACCCGCCCGGCGAAGGAGGACAGCTCGGGGTCCTTGTTGAGGGCGATGGAGGTGAGGTCCAGCAGCCAGGAGCCGATCACGCTGCCCCGGCGCCACAGCTCGGCGATCTCCTCAAGCTTCAGGCCGTAGCGCAGCTCGGGGGCCAGGTCGGGCGAGGAGGCGTGGCGCAGGATGTCGAAGCCCTCGGCGAAGGACTGCATGATGCCGTACTCGATGCCGTTGTGCACCATCTTGACGAAGTGCCCGGCGCCGGAGGGCCCGCAGTACAGGTAGCCCCGCTCGGCGCTGCCGGCGGGATTCTTCAGGCCGGGAGTGCGGGGGATGTCCCCCATGCCGGGGGCCAGGGTCTTGAACACGCTTTCGCAGTGGCGGAAGGCCCCCTCGTCGCCGCCCACCATCAGGCAGTAGCCGCGCTCCATGCCCCACACCCCGCCGCTGGTGCCGGCGTCCAGGTAGAGGACGCCCTTTTCGGCCAGGGCCCTGGAACGCCGGGCATCGTCCTTGTAGTGGGAATTTCCGCCGTCGATGAGGATGTCGCCCTTCTCGAAATGGGCGGCCAGGTCCATGACGGTCTTCTCGGTGGGCTCCCCCGCGGGCACCATCACCCAGGCCACCCGGGGCCTGGGAAGCCTCGCGGCAAGGTCCGCCAGCGACGAGGCGCCTTCGGCGCCCTCCTTGGCCAGGGCGGCCACGTTTTCCGGGTTCAAGTCGAAGGCCGCCACCTGGTGGCCTTCCTTCATCAGCCTGCGGGCCATGTTGGCCCCCATGCGCCCCAATCCGATCATCGCCAGTTTCATGCCTGCCTCCTGAAAATCCCCCCGAACCGTTTCGCGCCGGCCATTATACGGCCTGCCCCGGCGTTTGTCTCGCCGCTAAAAAAAAGGGCGGGGCCGAAGCCCCGCCCCGCGCCCGCCCGGTTCAGGCCCTGGGAGGCCCCTCGGTGGAGGGGGTGCTGACGCTGCCGCCCCGCGTTCCCAGTTTCCAGGGGATGCGGAAGGTGGAGGGAGCCAGGCCCTGGGCGGACTGTTCAAGCAGGTCGAAGGCCCTGGCGCCGGCGGCCCTCAGGTCGGCCTCCACCAGGGTCAGCGCCGGATGCGTGACAAGGTTCTCCTCGGGCAGGGGGCCGAAGCTGATGAGGCTCATGTCCTCGGGCACGCGCAGGCCCTTGGATTTCAGAAGGTCCAGCCCCATGACGGCCTGGCGCACGTCCCCGCAGATGATGGCCGTGGCTCCCCGGTGGACCAGGTTCATCAGGCGTTCCTGCAGGTCCAGGGGGTTGACCAGGTCCCAGTCCTGCATGGCCTCGAAAAGGCCGGGGTCGAACTCCAGGCCGTACTCGCGCGAGCCGGCCTCCATGGCCGGCAGGCAGATCTGGTTGAAGGCCCCGCCTTCGTACAGGCCCAGGAACCCCACCCGGCGGTGGCCCTTGAGCATCAGGTGCCGCAGGGCCGTCAGGGTGCGGTCGTCGGCCCCGGAATGGACCTGGAAGAGGCCCGGAAGGGTCAGGTCCGTGTTCAGGACCACCAGGGGCCGGCCGACGGCGTGCAGGGCCCGCGTGTCGTCCTCGGAAATGTCGCGGCCCCCCAGCACCACGCCGCCCGCCAGCAGGCCGGAGCGGAGGTCTTCCAGTCCCTGCAGGCGCGCGCGCCGGTGGAAGGGATTGCCGTCCGGGGAATCCAGGACAGTGGGAAAGTACAGCGTCAACCTGCTGCCCCGGGCGTCCGCGGCGTCGGCCAGCCCGCTCAACAGCGAGCCGAAATAGAGGTTGTAGAGAATCCAGCTTCCGCCCAGGCAGAAGACGCCCAGGTTTTTGGATGGAGAATTTTTGGCAATGGCACTTACCGGACGGTTTTTGGCGGAGAGATCGGTTTTTTTGGACTTGGCGCTTTGGCGGGACTTCATGGCGCCTCCCTGGGTGGATCTCTCACTAATAGAATATGTAGTTTAGGTCAAGAAAAGCATACGCCTCTTTATTAATTTTGTCAAACTTCGAAACACTTTATCCTGAAATGAATTTCTTTCCTTATAGATAAAGGCCTTCGCCATTTTTCCTCAGCCAGGTCCGGTGCTGCTTGTAGTCCGGCATTTCCTTTTCCACCAGGGCCCAGAAGGCCGGGGAATGGTCGTGGCGGACCAGGTGGCAGAGTTCGTGGACCACCACGTAGTCCATCACCGCGGCGGGAGCCATGGCCAGGCGCCAGTTGAAGTTGAGGTTGCCGGACCGGCTGCTGCTGCCCCACAGCGAGCGCGTGTCCTTGACCCGCAGGCCCTTCGGCTTCAGGCCCATGCGCGCGGAAAAAAGGGCCACCCTTTGGGCCAGGGCTTCGGCGGCCCGGGCGCGGCACCAGGCCGCCAGGCGCGCCTGGATCCATGTCCCCCGGTCGAGCGGGGAAAGGCCGGGCGGCAGGCGCACATGCAGGAATTCCCCGCGTTGCTCCACGCCGCCCCGGCCGGGCATTTCCTCCGTCTCCAGCACCAGGTCCTGGCCGAGCAGGTGGAGGCGCCCGCCGCTCTCCCAGCGCCGGGGCGGAAAGCGTTCGCGCAGGTCCTGGTAGTGGAGCAGGCGGCGCCGTATCCAGGCGCGCTGCCCGTCCACCACCCGGCGCGCCTCGGCCGGGCCCAGGCCGCGCGGGCCGGTGAGGCGCACCTGGCCGTCCGGAAGCACCTTCAGGCTCCAGCCGCGGCGGCGGGGCCGGCGCACCAGAAGGAAGGGAGGGTCGCCCTCGACCAGGCGGGGCCCGGGGTCGGGCTTGGAAAAGAGCGGGATCTGGAATGCCATGGCGGTCTCAGCGGGAAAAGAGCCGGTCCCACTCTTCCGGCTTGAAGCCCACCGCGCCGACCCCGCCCTGGAGCGCGAAGGGCCGCTTCACCAGGTTTCCGTTGCCGGCCAGCAGTTCCAGGGCCTTTTCCACGGCCATGCCGGGAAGCTTGTCCTTCAGGGACATCTCCTGGTAGTCGCGGCCCGAGGTGTTGAAGAGGCTGGCCAGCCGGCCGCCCTGGATCTTGAGCATGCGCTTCAGCTCCTCAAGCCCGGGAGGCTGCTCGCGGATGGGAATCTCCTGGTAGGCCACGCCGCGGGCCTTGAGGTGCTTGAGGGCCTTCTGGCAGGTGGAGCAGTTTTTGTAGGCGTAGACCTTCAACATGGCGGCTCCGAAGTTCCGGGAAGAGTCATTTCCGGCGATGATCTTGCCATAAAGGGGCGGAAAAGCCAGCGGGCCGGCAAAAAAAAAGCCCCCGGCCCCGCGCGGGGCGGGGTCCGGGGGCCGGGGCAGGCTTATTCGGCCTTGAAGCCCTGCCTGGCGTGCGCGCCGTCGCAGAAGGGCTTGTTGGCGGAATGGCCGCAGCGGCACAGGGCGGTCTTTTCGCCCTGGTGGGCGACTTCCGCGCCGTCGGCCTTGGTGACCTTGAAATCGCCTTCCACCAGGTAGGGGCCGTTGGGGATGACGGTGACTTTGACGGACATGGGGTCCTCCTTCTTGTGCGATGTGGTTTGTAAAAAGACGGGCCGCCGCCTGGCGGCCCGGGTGACAATCAGTCCACGAAGGGCCCGTACCAGCGGACGGGCTGGCGCAGGGGCTTTCCGGCGCCCAGCACGCATTGAAGCCTGCCGGAGCCGGTGTTTTCAACCACGAGCGCCCCTTCGCTTTCCAGCACCCCGAAGTCCAGGGGCTTCAGGCCCCGGGCGGGGGTGCCGAAGGCGCCCTGCCCCTCCAGCACCAGCACAAAACCCTGGTGGCCGGAGGGGACGTCCTGCTCCACCCGGGCGCCGGGCTGGAGGATCAGGTGGCGGTACAGGGCCGGGGTCCTGAGCGGAACCGGGCTTCCCTCGCCGGCCAGGAAACGGATCGTGTGGCCCTCCCCCTTCCCCTCGGGCACCTTGTCCGGGCGCAGGGCCTGGAATTCCGGGGCCGTCTTCTTCAGGGCCAGGGGAAGGTTGATCCACATCTGCAGCGCCTTCAGGCCCCGGGCGGGGGTCCGGGAGCCCTGGCCCTCGCTGTGGGTTATGCCCCGTCCCGCGGTCAGGCGCATCAGGCCGCCGGCCTCCACCTCGGCGTTGTTGCCGAAATCGTCCTGGTGCGTGCCCGAGCCCTCCAGGGCGTAGGTGACGATCTCGAACCCGCGGTGGGGATGGGCCGGAAAGGAGGGGCCCTCGGCCGGGATCTCGGCGAAGTCCAGCAGCAGGAAGGGATCCACCTCGGCCAGGTCCACGGCCGGCTGGGGGATGGCCCGGCGCACCAGCACCCCGGCGCCTTCCATCACGTCCTGGGCCGCCACCACCTTGGCGACGCCCCGAAGCGCGCGCTTGTCCATGCCTCACCTCGAAAACGCGGGCCTATTCCAGGGCGCGCGAAACCTTCACCAGGGCCCCGGCCAGCTCCTCCACCCGGGCCGTGATGTCCGGGTTGGAGATGGCCTCGCCCGAGAAGTCGTGCTTGGTGGCGTAGACGAAGCGGGGCACGATCAGGCAGCGGAAGTCCAGCATCAGGTCGCAGGCCAGGTTCATCACGGACATGTAGCTGGCCTGCCCGCCCGCCGCGCAGAGGAAACCCACGGCCTTGCCCTCCCAGGACCGGCCCGTCAGCTCCACCAGGTTCTTGGACGCGGCGTTGATGTCGTAATTGTAGACCGGCAGGCCCAGCAGGATGCCGCCGGCCCCGCTTATCCTGCCCTTCCAGAACTCCACCTGGGGGTCGTTGTAGGCCTGGTCCCCGTCGCACAGCGGCAGGGGGTGGTCCCTCAGGTCCAGGAACTCGGCCTGGTGGCCGGCGGCCTCCAGGGCCTCGAAGGCCTTGCGGGCCATCAGGCGGCTGCGGCTGGCCCCCTTCAGGCTGCAGGAAATCACCAGGTATTTCATCTCGCCTCCTTATGCGTCGCCTTTTTTCCCCAGGTTGCCGGCCAGGGCCAGGGCCCCGCCCATCAGTCCGGTGTCCTTCAGAAGCTCCATCAGGTTCATCTGCCGCATGGCCGGGTTGGAGAGGCCGGGCAGGTGGATGGTGAGGATGTAGACCAGCAGCAGGACCGCCAGCAGCAGCGCGGCCAGCCTGCCCTGGATGCCGGTGAGGATGGCCAGGCCGGCGGCCAGCATGCAGGCGCCGGTGAAGTAGATCCAGAAGGCCCCGCCCGGAACGTAGGAGGGCACCATGCCCGCCATCTTGCCGCCCGCCGAAAGGTGGAAGAGGCCGAAGACGACGAAGGGCAGTCCGTAGAGCGCGCGGGCCGCGATGCCGGTGAGGGTTTT
>JAJYGY010000293.1 GCA_021790555.1 bacterium | reverse complement strand
CTTGGCCGCCCGCATCTTGTTCCAGCGGGTGCCCTCCAGGGCGCGCAGGATCATCTGCCGCTCCACCTCCTGGGCCGCCCGGGAGGTGGCCTCCTTCAGGGAAAGGCCCTCGCCCCCGGCGGCCGGCGCGCCCGCCTCGCGTCCGGCGCTCGGTCCCGCCTCCACCGGCGCCTCGCGCGCCGCCGTCTCCCCCTTTTCCGCGAGCTCGGGCGGAAGCTGGGGCAGGTCGATGGTGTCCTCGGCCAGGATCACGGCCCGCTTCACCGCGTTCTGCAGTTCGCGCACGTTGCCGCTCCAGCGGTGGGCCTTCAGGGCCTTCAGGGCCGCGGGGCTGAAGCCCTTGAGGGACCGCGAAAACTGGCTGTTGAAGCGGTGCAGGAAATAGCTGGCCAGCAGCTCGATGTCGCCTTCCCGCTCGCGCAGGGGGGGCACGTGGATGGTGAATTCGTTGAGGCGGTGGTAGAGGTCCTCGCGGAAGTCGCCCTTCAGGATGGCCTGCTTGAGGTCGGCGTTGGTGGCGGCCAGGATGCGCACGTCGATGGGGGTGCCCGCCTTGGACCCCAGGCGGAAGAGGTTGCGCTCCTGGAGGACCCTCAGCAGCTTCATCTGGGTGGCCAGGGGCAGGTTGCCGATCTCGTCGAGGAAGAGCGTGCCGCCGTCGGCCTGCTCGAAGCGCCCCTGCTTCCTTTCGGTGGCCCCGGTGAAGGCCCCCTTTCGAAGCCGAAAAGCTCCGACTCCACCAGGTGCTCGGGCAGGGCCGTGCAGTCCACGCACACCAGGGGCTTGTCCTTGCGGGCCGAAAGCGCGTGGATGGCCTGGGCCACGACCTCCTTTCCCGTGCCGTTCTCGCCCGTGACCAGCACGGTGATGTCGTGGGGGGCCACCCTGCGGATCAGCCCCGCCACCTGGCGCATGGCCGCGGAATCCCCCACCAGGCGCGAAAGCCCCCCGGAAGGGTCGGCCTGGGCCTTGAGCGTCTCCACCTCGTCCTGGAGCCTGCGGGTGCGCAGGGCGTTGGAAACGGTGATCTTCAGCTCGTGCACGTTGATGGGCTTGGTGAGGTAGTCGTAGGCCCCCAGCCGCATGCAGCGCACGGCCGTGTGCACGTGCTCGAAGGCCGACACGATGATCACGGTGAGCTCGGCGTCGGTCTGGCGCACGGTCTCCAGCACCTGCACGCCGTCCATGCCCGGCATGCGCACGTCCAGCAGCAGCAGCTGGAAGGCCTCCTGCTTGAGGGCGCCCAGCGCCTCCTCGCCGGAGAAGGCCGCCGTCACGTCGTAGCCCTCCTCCTGGAGGGCCCGCTGGATGACGAAGCAGTGCTCGGCCTCGTCGTCCACCACGAGTATTTTCACGGGCTTGGTCATGGAATTCCTTTCCGGCAGCTCGGGGATTTCAGGAAGCCAGGGACGGAGGCAGAGGCGCGGGCTTCTCCTCGCCCCCCGGGAAGCGGAAGCTGAAGAAGCTGCCGCCCCGCTCCCCGTTGCCCGCCTCGAGCCGCGCGCCCATCTCGTCGCTGACCCGCTTGATGGGGTAGAGCCCCAGGCCCTTCTCGCCGGCCTGGGTGTTGACGAAGGGCTCGAAGATCCTGGGCAGCATCTCCCCGGGGATGCCCGGGCCGTCGTCCTCCACCCTCACCTCCACCTCGCCGTCGCGGTCCAGGGCCGAGACCTTCAGGCGTCCCCCCTTGGGCATGTCCCTCAGCCCCCGCAGGCAGAGGTCCAGCAGGCAGCGCTCGAACTGCACCTGGTCCATCCAGGCCAGCCGGTCCCCGGCTTGGGCGTCCACCTCCAGGCTCACCGACTGCTGGTGGCAGCGCGGCTCCAGGAAGCGGCGCACGGTCTCCAGGCTGGATCCCACGGCCACCCGCTTCATCTGCAGCTCCAGGGGCTGCGAAAGGGAGGACAGCTGGCGGATGATGGCGTCCGCCTCGGCGATTTTTTCGCAGACCACCTGCATGGTGGCGTAGTCCGGGCCCGACTCGTCCGCCTGGCTCATCATCAGCTGGATGTTGGCCGACACCACCGAAAGCGGGTTGCGCACGTGGTGGGCCACCGTGCCGGCCAGGCGGCCGGTCACGGCCTGCCTTTCCGACACCAGCAGGGACTGGGTGGCCTTCTGAAGCAGGCTCTCGCGCTCCGCCAGGGCGCCGAAGAGCTCGTTCTTGCGCAGGGCCGTGGCGGCCTGGGCGGCGAAAAGGCTGAGGACCTCCTGGAAGGCCGGCAGGCGGGCCAGGGTCCCGGGAAAGGCCAGGAACACCAGGCCGAAAAGGCGGCCGGCGTCGAACAGGGGCAGGCAGGCGTTGAGCGCGCTTCCGATCCGGAAGGCTGGATGGGCCAGGGATTCCGTGCCCACGAAAACAGTCCCCTCCTTCAGCAGCCGCGAAAAGGCCGGAAAGGCCTCCAGCCGCAGGGGCTCCTCCTGGAGATGGTTGAGTGCCTCCCCGGGGATGCCCTGCCAGGCGCCGGGCCTGAGGACGCCCTCCTCCCCGCTCACCAGGAGCAGGCCGTCCCCGGCGTCCGCCAGGGCCACGGCGGCCGAAACGATGCGGGAGTGGATCTCCTCCGCCTCCAGGGGGGCCTCCAGGACCTGCACGGCGCGCGAAAGCCTCTTCAGCAGGGAATTTTCCTCCTCCAGGGCCGCGCGTCCCTGCTGGTTCTCGATGACGAGCGAGGCCACCCCGGCGAAGAGGCCGGCGAGCCGCAGGTGTTCCGGCCCCAGCTCGCCGCCCGGCGAGGCCTTCCGCAGCCGCAGGGTGCCCAGCACCTCCTCGGAGCTCTTCAGCGGCACCACCAGGCTGGAGGCCGGGGCGGTGCCTGCCTCGGGCGGCGCCTGCCATCCCGGGGGGCTGGTGAAAAACACGTAGGTCCCGCCCCCCTCCTCCACCATCCGGGCGCGCGAATCCAGCCAGGAGGGCCGGGGCCCCGGATGGGGCCATTCGCCCTTGAAGCCCTCGATCTCCAGGCTGTTGCCGGACTCGTCCAGCCGCGTGATCGACCCGCTGTCGGCGCCGCAAAGTTCCATGGCCGCCAGCAGTGCGCGCTGGTACAGCTGCTCACGGTCACGCCGCCTGGACAGCAGGTCCGACAGCTGCCCCAGGACGGATTCCAGGAGCCGGGCCTTGGACTCCTCCCCCACGTGGACGATCCTCGGCTCGCGCCCCCCCTGCCGCAGGGGCCGGCCCTCCCAGGCCGTCAGCTCCAGCAGGGCCCCCGAGGCGGCCTTCAGCCTCCCCCGGGGCGTCCCGTCCGCGAGGGGCTCGAAAAGGTCCCGCCAGTCGGCCCCGGCGCAGCCGCCCGCCGCCCAGCCGCCCAGCCGCTCGAAGGCGGCGTTGGCGTGGACGATCCTGGCCCCCTCCTCCAGGACCACGCAGGCCTGGTCCAGCGAATCCACCACCTGCTCCAGGCACTCCAGAAGCTCGTCGACGGTCCTCATTCCCCGGCGGCCTCCTCGAAGACGACCTCCCATTCCCCGGGCGGGGCGCCGGCCTTCAGGGTCAGCCCGTCCCCGAAGCCCGCGGCTTCCAGGGGCGCGGCTTCGGCCCCCGGGCCGCAGGGATCCAGCTTCATTTCCAGTACCAGCCCGCCCTCCCCCCTGCGCCAGGAGATCCTCAGGGCCGCGCCGGGCCGGCACTGCAGCAGGCACTGGCCCACCAGCCCCTCCAGCACCCGCCTGGCCTCGGCCGCGCGGCACCAGGCCCTGGGCAGGCCGGCCGGCCTGGCGGCGAGGATGGAACCGCCGCGCCTTTCGAAATCGAGATGGAAACGCCCCAGCACCTCCTCCAGGAGCGCCGGCGCGTCGAGGGCCTCCCTGCCCTGCCCGTCCCCTCCCTTCAGCACCCTGTCCGGAAAGCGGCGCAGGGTGAAAAGGATCTGCTGGGTGGCCTGCCGCATCAGGGCGTGCTTCTCCTTCTGCAGGCCGCTCAGGTAGCCGAAGGTTCCCTGCTCGAACATGTCCAGGTAGGTGCGCAGCAGGTTCAGGGGCGACCACAGCTCCTGGTAGAATTCGCGCGCCAGGCCGGACTGCACCGAGATGCGGTCCTGGCCCCGCAGGCGGTGCCGGGCCAGGGCGGAATTGAGAACGCTGGTCAGGTCCTCCGGCTGCACCGGCTTCAGTAGGTAGTCGTCCACGCCCAGGCGCAGGGCCTCCAGCGCGGTCTGCAGGGAGGCGTGCCCGGTCATCAGGATGAAGCAGGGATCCCAGCCCGGCGCCTGCAGTTCGCGCAGCTGCTGGAAAAGCGAAAGCCCGGTGCCGCCGGGCATCATCAGGTCCGAAAGCACGGCGTCCGGGCGCAGCTTCCTGGCCAGCTCCAGGGCCTGGGAGATGTTTTCCGCCTGGATGGACTCGTATCCCCTCCAGGTGAGGTACTCAAGCAGGCTGTTGCGGATCGCCTCCTCGTCGTCAACCACCAGAAGTTTGGCCGCGTCCATCTCTGACCTCAATGAATTCCAGAAGCGGTTCTATCTTAAAGAATGAATTGGTTCAAAATCATACATAAAAATCCGTAAAACGCACAAGAGGTGTCCGCCATAAGTTCTCTATCTTAGGATAAACAGGAAAACTTATCAAGAAACTTGCGATCTCCGGGCAAATTTTTCCCGCAAAGCCCGCTTCGCCCACTGGAAAATTTTGGGTAAGGAAAGATTCTGACCGCCTCATTCTACCACGTTTCAAGTTTCCCCACGAAATTCACCCATGGTTTTTGAACCGTAATTGTGGTCACAGGAAACGCCGGTGCCGCGCCCTTCCCCCTTTGGCAACGACATATTTGTATCTTCCCCCACAAGTTTGAAACGCCTCCCCCGGTGGGGGCTTTCAGTATTTTCCCTAAATAATCACCCGGGACTTTTCATATCGAAAATCTTATTAAGAAAAATATGTCCTTCCCGTTTCCGACCCCCGCCAGGACCGGATACCGGCCTTGCCGGCAAATTTTCATATCGATTCCGGCAAGCGTCATTGGGCACGCGGCGGCGCCTCAGCCCGGATGACGCATCCGAGGATCGGAAGAACGGCCCCAAGGCCAGCTTAATTAGGGGAGTTTCCCGGATGGTACGGGGCTTGCTCAGAGTCTCCTTGCCACCCCAGGGTGGCTGTTCCCCGGCGCCAAGCGGGGCCGGAACGGAACATCCTTCAACTTTCAAGGAGGGTCTTATGGGAACCACCAGCACATCCGGCTGGGCGGTGCTTCTCTTCTTCCTGGGCTTCACCCTGTTGGGGACGCTCATGGTTGGCGGGGGGATTGCCGTCCTGTTGGGAATCGCCCTGATCGTCGTGTCCATCGTCCTTTTCCAGAAGGCCAAGCTCTTGGAGGCAGACAAATGAGGATCATCGCTCTCTTGGTCATACTGGCCGGATGGGGCATCGCGGTCGGCGGGCTCCTGGTCACCCAGGGCACCTTCGCCCGGGGCATCCTCGCCTGCGTGGGGATCGCCGTGACGCTCTTCGGCATCCTGGGGATCCTGAACGGCTACCACCTCAAAAACGCGATCTGGAAACAGTAATCCCAACCCTCATTTTTCCGGGAGAGCTCTTATGAAAGCACCCACTTTGTTCAAGCCCGCCCTGCGCTGGATGGCGCTGGCGGCATGCCTGGGGGTCCTGTCCCTCGGCTTCGGATCGGCCCTGAAGGCCGCCGCGGCCCCGGCGCCCGCCAAGCCCGTGGCCGTCCCCCTGACCAACCTGGACCTGAAGAGCCTCGCCGGACCCTCCCAGGACGTGATGGCCAAGGGGGATCCGGGAGCCGACACCACGGGGACGATCAACGACGTGCCGGTTTCCAACACCACCACGGGCCTGAGCCTGGGAGACATCGTCAACCAGGTGGGCCAGAACAAGGTGGCCATCAACTTCGTGTGGACGCTGGTCACGGGCTTCCTGGTCATGTTCATGCAGGCCGGGTTCGCCATCGTGGAAACGGGCCTCACCAGGGCCCGCAGCGCCAACCATACGATGATGATGAACTTCATGGTCTACAGCGTGGGCCTGTTCGCCTACTGGGTCTGCGGTTTCGCCCTGCAGATGGGGGGCTCCGGGGGCATCGCCAACCTGGGAGGCTGCTATCCGCTCAACGGCGAGTTCGCCGTCAACCTGTTCGGCAAGTCCTGGCCGCTCTTCGGCACCAAGGGTTTCTTCCTGAGCGGGACCACCTATGACGTGGGTGTGATGGTGCTCTTCCTCTTCCAGATGGTGTTCATGGACACCGCCACCACCATCGTCACGGGCGGCGCCGCGGAGCGCTGGAAGTACTCGGCCTTCATGATCTCCACCGTGTTCCTGGGCGCCATCACCTACCCCCTGTTCGGCAACTGGGCCTGGGGCGGCGGCTGGCTCTCGCAGCTGGGCACCAACTTCGGCCTGGGCCACGGCTACTGCGACTTCGCCGGTTCTGGCGTGGTGCACGCGGTGGGCGGGATCACGGCCCTGGCCGTGTCGATGATCATCGGGCCGCGCCTGGGCAAGTTCAACAAGGACGGCAGCCCCAACACCATCCCGGGCCACGACCTGGTGCTGGTGCTCACCGGCTGCTTCATCCTGTGCTTCGGGTGGTTCGGGTTCAACCCGGGCAGCACCCTGGGCGCCTCGGGCAACGGCGCGCTGCGCATCGGCAGCATCGCCACCAACACCATGCTGGCCGGCTGCACCGGCTCCTTCGGGGCCCTGTTCTACATGTGGCTGCGCTACGGCAAGCCCGACGCCTCGATGGCGGGCAACGGCATCCTGGCCGGCCTGGTCGCCATCACGGCGCCCAGCGGCTTCGTGGACACCCTGGGAGCCTGCGTGATCGGCTGGGTGGCCGGCATCCTGGTGGCCCTGAGCGTGGAATACTTCGACCGGATCCCCAAGGTGGACGACCCGGTGGGAGCCATCTCCGTGCACGGCACCAACGGCCTGTGGGGCGTCCTTTCGGTGGGGCTCTTCGCCGACGGCCGCAGCGACTACGGCGGCAGCTGGAACGGCGTGGCCGGCAGCGTCAAGGGCCTGTTCTACGGCGACGCGGGCCAGCTGGTGGCCCAGCTCATCGGCATCGCCACCCTGCTGGGCGTGATCTTCTTCCTGTCCTACGTCTTCAAC
>JAJYGY010000006.1 GCA_021790555.1 bacterium | reverse complement strand
CGATCTTTTCCCGGGACCTTCCAGCGCGCCTACTACCCCCTGAGCGACAGCGTGCAGGCCAAGCTGGATTTCGGCTCGCTGGTGAAGAACGGCGAGCTTCCCGCCGACGCCCTCAACCGGTCCACCCCGGATTTCCTCACCGGCACGGGCCAGGAATACCTTGAAATCGACGCCGTGCCCTACCTGCTGACCACGGAAGGGCCTTTCCAGTATTTCCGCGACTTCGACATCCTGGTGCCCTACCTTCCCAAGCTGGGGAACTGGGGCGAGGAGCTGCCCCCGGCCACCCGCTCGCTGGACTGGCTGGACCAGGCCGTGTGGACCGACCGGCCCGGGCGGCTGAACAGCTGGCACGGCCTTCCCCGCGACGAATGGAAGTCCGTGGCGCCGACCCTGGGCGTGCTGCACTACCTGGACGTGCGTTTCCGCAAGCCCTTCGCCCTGGTCGGCGCGGACCTGCGGGGCGACACCCTGTCCGGCAGGGTGCTGCGCTCCGACGACCTGAAGGCCCTCTCCTCGGCCCGGGTGGAGGTGGATTTCGTCGGGGAAAGCCCGTTGGCCGGGGCTTTGTCCGGGCTGGCCTCCCCGCTGAGCCCCGCTGCCGACGCCGACCTGGCGCCCCTGGCCCTGACGCCTGACGCCTCGGGACGCTTCCAGGCCCTCCTTCCGCCGAACCTTCCTCAGGGGCAGTGGATCCGGGTGAAGGCCTTCCGCAAGGGGGACGCCGGGCACCCCTGGGACGAGCAGCTCCTCCGAGTGGGCCAGGCGGGGCCCTGAAGGCAGGGGGCCGAAAGGGTTTATAAATTAATGACTTTTCCCGTCGCGGCCCCGGCGCCGGGGAATTTTGGAGGCGGAAAGGAGTCACGCAAATTTTACTTGCGCCCCCCATGTCGCTCCTGTATAAAGGCGGCGCTCCATCAGAGGCGGGAATGATTGAAATCATGGTCAAAGGCTTGGCGGTGGACGCCCAGAGCAAGCAGCCCGTGGTGATCCTGACGGACCCCGAGGAGAAGCGCTTCCTCCCGATCTGGATCGGCATCTCGGAGGCGGACGCCATCCTTCTGGCGCTGGAAAAAATCCCGGTCCCCCGCCCGGGCACGCACGACCTCTTGAAAAGCCTGCTGGAAGCCCTCAAGGGAAAGCTGGAGCGGGTCGTCATCCACTCCATCAACGAAAACACCTTTTACGCCCACCTGGTGGTGCAGGCGGCCGGGCAGCCGGACCAGGAGGTCGATTCGAGGCCTTCCGACGCCATCGCCCTGGCCCTGCGGGCGGGCGCCCCGATTTTCGTGTCCGAGGCGGTGATGTCGCAGGCGGCCATCCTGGACAAGGGCAAGGCCGAAAAGGACATCGAAGATTTCAAGGAATTCATCGAGAAGGTGAAGCCTTCGGATTTCGTGAAGTACGACAACACCCACCAGCCCGGCTCGGACCTGGGAAGGTCCTGGAAGCCCGACAAGCCGGAAGACGACGAGGAAGGGCCCGGAAAAAAGCAGCCCTGAAGGATGGCAATGGCCGGCGACGCACCGCGGGGGCCTTTCAAGGAGCTGATGAAGGATACCGGGCCGAATCCGGGGCTGGACCTGGGTTCCTGCGTCATCGTGGGGATCGTCCTGGGCTGGGCCTGCGACCGCTACCTGCCCTGGACCCACCCCTGGGGCTTCCTGGCCCTGTTTTTCCTGGGCATCGCGGCCGGCTTCTGGCAGCTGTTCAGGAACGGAAGATCGTGAGGAGGGGCGCTTGAATTGGGCGCTTAATTTCGCGGCCGCGGCCCTGCTTTCGGGTTTCAACGTGGCCGGCCTGGCCCTGTGGGTCGCGGGCCTGAAGTCCGGCCCCAGGCGCCTCAAAATCCTCGGACTGGCCGCCCTGGAGGTCCTCAAGCTTGGGATCACCCTGGTGCTCGCCTACCTGATGGTGAAGGCGGCCTGGTTCAGCCCCCTGCCTTTCCTGCTGGGGCTGGCCTTGCCGCTCTTGATCCTTGTCATTGTCCAGACCAGGGTTTTGGGCAAAAATGCGTGAATTGACGCGGTGATCTCGCCGCATTTCCACGGAAATATGGAAGGTCCATGCAAAGCCAGAACGCCCAAGCCCCTGCCGCCCCATCCAGCCAGTCCTCGCACGAAGCCCTGCCCGTGGCTGAAATGTTCCCGGGGAAGTACCAGCCGGTGTACATGAGCGGGCTCAGCTTTTCCATCATCCTGGTCCTGGTGCTGCTGGCCAAGCTCTTCCACAAGAAGGGGGTTCCCGGCAAGCTGCAGGCGGCCTGGGAATTCGTGTACGAATGGGTGGCCGAGGCCACCGAGCAGATCGCCGGCCCGGAGGGCCTGAACTACCTGCCCCTGTTCCTCTGCATGTTCCTTTATATCCTGGTGGAAAACCTGCTGGGCCTCTTCCCGACCCTGGAATCCCCCACCTCCAAGCTCGACACCACCGTCCCCCTCGCCCTCATCACCTTCCTCAGCACGCACGCCCTGGGGATCCGGAAAAAGGGTTTCTCCTCCTACGTGGGGCACTATTTCCACCTGATCGATTCCAGCCAGGAAAAGGGCGTGATGAAGCTCATCCTGATGCCCGTGCAGTACCTGATGCTTCCGGTGCTGGAGTGGATCACCGAGCTGGCCAGGCCGGTCACCCTGGCCGTCCGTCTCTACGGCAACATCATGGCCAAGGAGGTGCTGCTGATGGTGCTGGCCGGCATCCTGCTGATGTTCTGGCAGACGCCAGGCCCCATCAACAAGGCCCTCATCAGCGTGCCCCTCATCCTCAGGCCCGGCATCCTTGTGCTGGGGGTGCTGGTGGGCATCATCCAGGCGGCCGTGTTCACGGGCCTGAGCATGGCCTACATCGGCGGGGCCATCGCCGTGCACGAGGAGCACGGACACGAAGGCCACGAAGCGGAAGGGCACGCCGCGTGAGCGATTGAATTCCGGCAATTTCATCCAACCCCCTCAGGAGGTAGTTGCATCATGACGAAGAAGACGACTTGGTTCCTCACGTTGGGCCTGTTCTGCCTGGCCGGCGCGGCCATGGCCGCCGGCACGGATTCCGCGCCCGCCGAAGGCGTGGTTTCCGTCTCGGTCAACCACTTCTACGCCCTGGCGGCCCTGGGCGCGGCCCTGGGCGTGGGCTTCGCGGCCCTGGGCTGCGGCATCGGCATGGGCATGGCCACCTCCGGGGCCATGGAAGGCATCGCCCGCCAGCCCGAGGCGGCCAACACCATCCGCAACAACCTGCTGCTGGGCCTGGCCCTGATCGAATCCCTGACCATTTACGCCCTGGTGGTGGCCATGATCCTGCTGTTCGTCAGCCCGCTGACCAAGCTGCTGATGATGAAGTGAGCCAGGCAGGCCCCTTGAAACAAGCGCGGGAGGCGTTCCATGTTTGAAATCAACCCGTCCATCCTGGCCATCCAGTGCCTCACCTTCGTGGTGGGCATGGCCTTCATCTGGTGGATCTACCTCAAGCCCCTGGGTCGGCACCTGAAGGACCGCCAGGAGCGCATCTCCAAGGCCATCCAGGATTCGCAGGCGGCCAGGGAAGAGGCCGACCGCCTGAAGGCCCAGACGGCCAAGGACATGGACGACCTGAGGGACAAGCAGAGGCTGGCGCAGGAAGAGGCCCGGGCCGAGGCCGGGCGGCTGCGCGAGCAGCTGATGGAGCAGGCCCGCGCCGAGCAGGCCCGCATGCTGCAGGCCGCCCGCAGGCAGATCGAGCAGGAGACCGAGGAGGCCATGCGCCAGGTGCGCGCCCAGGCGGCCGACCTGGTGGTGAAGGCCAGCTCCAAGCTGCTGGCCCGCAACCTGAACCAGAAGACCCAGGGCGCCCTGGCCCTGAAGTTCATCAAGGAGATGGAAAAGAAGAAGCTGGGAGCCCCCCGCGCCTAGCGCGGGCAGGGCCGCTCGCCCCGGCGGGGCCTCCGGCGCGGCCGGGGCCTTCTCCAGCCGGGACCTCCCTTTTCAATCCAAGGAGCCATCCATGCTTTCTTCCACCATCGCCGAGCGTTACGCCAAGGCCCTGCTGGCCGCGGCAAAGGATTCCTCCCTGGTGGAGCAGACCCGCAAGGAGTCGGCCGGCCTTCAGGCGGCCCTTCAGGCGGACCCCAGGATCGGCGCCTACCTGGCGCAGCCCGTCCTGAGCGCCCAGCGCAAATGGGAGCTGTTCAACCGCGAGCTGTCTGGCAAGTTTTCCGAAGTTTTCCTGCGCTTCCTGAAGGTCGTCTTCGACCACAAGCGCGAGCGGTTCCTGGAGGCCATCCTCAGCAAGTACCAGGACCTGGTGGAGGACGCCGAGGGCCGGATGAAGGCCGAGGTGACCTCGGCCTCGCGGCTGGGCGAGCGCGACCTGAAGGTGCTGGCCGAGGGCCTTTCCAGGCGGTTCCACAAGGAGGTGGAACTGAAGCCCCTGGTGGACCCCTCCCTGCTGGGAGGCCTGAAGGTTCGCCTGGAGGACCGGGTCTACGACGGCACGCTGGCCGCCCAGCTGGGCAGCCTGGCCTCCCTGCTTGAGTCCGAACCCAGGCCCAAGGCGGCCCGGGCCAAGGCGGCGGGACGGGGCGCGGCCCCCAAGGGGAAGGCGAGGGCGCCGCGGCGCGGATCCAAGGAGGGCGGCAAGGCCCCCAGGAAAAGGAAGTAGGCACAAGGTTCAAGATGTCTGACCAGTGACGGACGTTTTTCCGGAGCGGCAAATGCCAATCAAAACCGACGAAATCACCAGCATCCTCAAGAAGCAGATCGAGGGCTTCGACCCGGCCGTGCAGGTCTCCGAGGTGGGGACGGTCATCCAGGTGGGAGACGGCATCGCCATCCTCTACGGCCTGTCCCACGCCATGGCCGGCGAGCTGCTGGAGTTCCCCAACGGGGTGACCGGCCTGGTGCTCAACCTGGAACGCGACACCGTGGGCGCGGTCCTCTTCGGCGACGACCGGCTGGTGAAGGAGGGCGACCAGGTGCGCCGCACCGGCCGCATTTCCGAGGTTCCGGTGGGCGAGGCCTTCCTGGGAAGGGTGGTCAACGCGCTGGGCCAGCCCGTGGACGGCAAGGGGCCCATCGCCGCCAGCGGCACCCGGCCCATCGAGTTCCGCGCCCCCGGCATCGTGGACCGGCAGGGCGTCAAGGAACCCCTCGCCACGGGCATCAAGGCCATCGACTGCATGATCCCCATCGGGCGCGGCCAGCGCGAGCTGATCATCGGCGACCGCCAGACCGGCAAGACGGCCATCGCCCTGGACACCATCCTGAACCAGAAGGGCAAGGGGGTGATGTGCGTGTACGTGGCCGTCGGGCAGAAGCAGTCCACGGTGGCCCGCGTGGCCGACACCCTGGAGAAGCACGGCGCCCTGGACTACACCATCATCGTGGCCGAGACGGCCAGCAATCCGGCCCCCCTGCAGTACCTGGCCCCCTACGCCGGCTGCGCCATGGCCGAGTACTTCACCTACAAGGGCGGGCACGCCCTGATCGTGTACGACGACCTGAGCAAGCAGGCCGTGGCCTACCGCCAGCTGTCGCTGCTGCTGCGCCGGCCGCCCGGGCGCGAGGCCTATCCCGGCGACGTGTTCTACCTGCACAGCCGCCTGCTGGAGCGCGCCGTGAAGCTTTCCGACGCGCGCGGGGGCGGCAGCCTGACGGCCCTGCCCATCATCGAGACCCAGGCAGGGGACATTTCCGCCTACATCCCCACCAACGTCATTTCCATCACGGACGGGCAGATCTTCCTGGAATCCAACCTGTTCTTCTCGGGCGTCCGCCCGGCCGTCAACGTGGGCCTTTCGGTGTCGCGCGTGGGCGGCAACGCCCAGACCAAGGCCACCAAGCAGGTGGCCGGGCGGCTTCGCCTGGAGCTGGCGCAGTATTCGGCCATGGCCGCCTTCGCCCAGTTCGCCTCGGACCTGGACAAGGCCAGCCGGGCCCAGCTGGACCGCGGCATGCGCCTGGTGGAGCTGCTGAAGCAGCCCCAGTACGAGCCGGTGCCCATGGAGGAGCAGGTGGCGGTGATCTACGCCGGCACCAACGGCGCGGTGGACGGCGTCGCCGTGGCCGACGTCAAGCGCTTCGAGTCGGACATGCTGCAGCACCTGCGCTCGCGCCACGCCGGGCTCCTGGCCGAAATCCGCGACAAGAAGGCCATGGACAAGGACCTGCTGGAAAGGCTGGGCAAGGCCGTGGGCGAGTTCAAGGAACAGTTCAAATAGGGAAGGCTATTTCAGCGGCTTGCTGGACCTTCGACTTCCGGAAATCCGCGATCCGCGGCCCGGAATTCGCAGCCGATAGGAATTAAAAGATGGCATCGCTACGCGAAATCCGCCGCCGCATCAAGACGGCGAAAAACATCCAACAGATCACCAAGGCCATGAAGATGGTGGCCGCCGCCCGCCTGCGCCGCGCCCAGCAGCGCACCCTGGCGGCCCGGCCCTACGCCGACAAGATTTCCGAGGTGATGGGGGGGCTGGGGGGCCCGGACGCCGCCGGCCATCCCCTGCTGATGCCCCGGCCGGGCGCCCTGAACGGAAAGGGGGCCCTGAACCTGGTGGTGATCGGGGCGGACAAGGGCCTTTGCGGGGCCTTCAACGCCAACGTGGTGCGCAGGGCCCTGGCGCTGCTGGCCGGGATGAAGGACCGCCCGGTGAAGCTGACCCTGGTGGGGCGCAAGCCCAGGGATTTTTTCCAGCGCCTGGAGCTGCCCACGGCCGGAACCTACGCCAATTTCTTCAACCACCTGTCCTGGGCCGACGCCGAGATCATCGGCAAGGACCTCATCCGGGGATACACGTCCGGGGAGTTCGACGAGGTGCTGCTGCTCTACACCCGCTTCCATTCCGTGGTTTCCCTGAAGGTGGTGGAACAGCGCCTGCTTCCCTTCGCGCCCGCCCCCGACGGGGGGGCGGAGGAGACCGCCGCTTCCGCGGCGGCCCCCGGGAGGCCCCGGGGCGGGGGCGACGCCACCTTTGAGCCCTCCGAGGGGCCCATCCTCGACGCCCTGGTCCCCCGGGCGGTGAAGAGCCAGATCTGGCGGGCCCTGCTGGAATCCATGGCCTCGGAGTTCGCGGCCCGCATGACGGCCATGGATTCGGCCACCCGCAATTC
>JAJYGY010000328.1 GCA_021790555.1 bacterium | reverse complement strand
CGGGCTCCAGTTTCAGCACCTGACGGTAGGCGATGACGGCCTCCCTGACGTCGCCGCGCGAGACGGCCTCGTCGCCCTGGCGCTGGTACAGGGCCGCGCTTTCGCGAACCTTCCCGCGGGCCTCGCGCATCAGCACCCCTGCCTCGTGCTGCTGGGGGTCCAGGTCGAAGATCATGCTCAGGGGTTCCATGGCCTTGCGGTACTGCTGCTGGTCCAGCAGCTGGCGGGCCTTGGCCAGGTACTGGCGGATGAGCTTCTGGATCTGCGGATCCTGCCCCTGGGAATTGCGCTCGGCCGCCAGGCCCCTGTCCACCTCGGCCATCCTGGCGCGCACGTCCTTTTCCTGGGGGAAGCGCGGGTCCAGCTTCAGGCATTCCATGAAGTCCACCTTGGCCTCGGCCCAGCTTTCGCCCCGGAAGGCCTGCAGGCCCGCCTGGTAGAAGGTCTGGGCCGCCAGGGTGGCGCTGCCCGCGGCCACCACCACCTTGGGGCCGAACAGGTCGGCCGGGAAGTCCACCGTGACCCCCACCCGCTGGGTGTTGGCCAGGTCGCCGAAGGGCGCGTAGGCGTAGTCCAGGCTGAGGATGCCCAGGCGGGTGCCCAGGCCGAAGCTGGGTCCGGTGATGACGTCGCCGGGATTGGGGGAAAGCACGGACCGGTAGCCGGCCCTCAGCACCAGCAGGCCGGAAAGGCGGAATTCGGCGCCGACCCGCAGGGAGGTGGAATCGGAGAAGGGCATCAGGCCCTCGGCCGAGAGCAGCAGGTGGTCCTTCAGAAGGCGGTAGGACGCGCCCAGCGCGGCCGTGCCGGGCGGCACGAAGCCCGAAGGGCCCGAACCCAGGTTCATCAGGGCCAGGCCCAGGCTCAGCCTGGGGGTCACGGGGTAGAGCAGCCCGGCGCCCCCGGCCAGGACGCCGGTGGTGGAGGAGTACAGGCTTTCCACGGCGTACTCGCCCATCAGGCCCACCAGGAAGGGCGAGCCGGAAAGGCGGAAACCGTAGCCCAGCGAGCCGGCCAGGTCGTAGCCGCTGGCCTGGCCCAGCAGGGCCCCGGTGGAATCGCGCTGCTCCAGGTTTCCCAGCGAGAAGTAGTTCAGCGAGGCGCCCAGGCCTCCCGCGCCCAGGTTCTGGCCGTAGGTGAGAAATTCCTGGCGCAGGCCCAGGCTCGGGTCCCACTCGTTGTCGATGAAGGAGATCTGGGGGTCGGTGAGCAGGGAAAGCCCGGCCGGGTTGAAGGCAAGGGCGAAGGCGTCGTCGGCCACGGCGGTGAAGGCGTCGCCCATGCCGGCGGCGCGCGGGCTCATGTCCACGCCCAGGAAGGGCGCCACCACGCCGGCCGGGCCGTACAGGGTGACCTGCCCCTCGCCGGCGCGCGAGGGCCGGGCCGCCAGGAGGGCCAGCAGGGCTGCCAGAAGGCATGGAATGCAATGGCGTCGGAACGCGGACACGGTGGAATTCCCCGCTTGAAGGGTTGAGGACGATCCCATCCGCCGGAGCGGGCCCGGGGCCCGGCCGGTGGAGGCGACAAAGCGGGTCTCCGCCTCAGGACCGGTACTTTCCCTGCCAGTCGTTGAGGCGTATGAGCAGAAGGTCGAAAAACATCTGGCTGGCGTCGGCGATGGGGTTGACCGTGGACGCCGGGGAATTCTCCCATGAAACCGGCACTTCCGCCACGCGAAATCCCATCTTTTTCGCCAGGTAGAGGAACTCGACGTCGAAACCGAAGCGGGGCACCCGCTGCAGGGGAAACACGGCCTGGCCGGCCGCCCGGGTGAAGAGCTTGAAGCCGCACTGGGTGTCCCACAGGCCCCTCACGGCCGCCAGGCGCACCAGGGCGTTGAAGGCCTTGCCCATCAGCATGCGGTAGACCGGCTGGCGCCGGCGGATGCGCGAGCCCGGAAGGCCGCGCGAACCGATGACCACCTCGGCGCGGGTCCCCAGCAGGGGCCACAGGCGTTCCAGTTCCTCGATGGGGGTGGAAAGGTCCGCGTCGGTGAAGAGCACGGCCTCGGCCCTGGCCTGCATCACCCCGGCGCGCACCGAGGCCCCCTTGCCCAGGTTGAAGGTGTTGCGGATGAGGCGCACGGAACTCCAGCGCCGGGCCGCCTTCATGGCCTGGGCCGCGGTGCCGTCCCGGCTGCCGTCGTCCACCACCAGCAGCTCGAAGGCCGTGCGCCGGCCCTCCAGGTAGCGGCACACACGCTGAAGGGTCGGCCCCAGCCTCTTTTCCTCGTTGTAGGCAGGGATGACCACGGTCAGGTCGGGTTTTTTTGCCTTGGCCATGCCGCCGCGCCCCCAGCAGGCTGCTGAAAAAGTCCGCTGACGCGGCCTTTTCGCCAACCCAGTATAGGAATACCCCGCAAAAGCAATGCTTCCGCGGGGCACGCAGGCCGTCAAAAACCAATTTTCCACGGCCCGCTAAAGCACCCAGTTGAGCCCCAGGCCGAAGGAGGGCACGAAGCCCAGGGCCGAAAACGCGTACATCAGGTGGACCTGCGCCTGCAGTTCCAGCGAAGGCTGGAACCGCCAGCGCCCTCCCGCCAGGATGCCTCCCCCGAAGCCTCCGGGGGCGGAAACCTGCGGGGCCGAGGTGACGTTGGCCTGGGCCGCCTGCCCGGTGAAGACGTCCAGGCTCACGCCGGCGTAGGGCCGCAGGGGGCCCCGGCCGAAGAGGCGGCACAGGGTGGTGACGAAGTTGTTGTAGCTGTAGCTGTAAAGGGTGTCCCCCTGCCTGCCCTCGTAGAAGAACGAGTCGATGCCGGTGCGCAGCACCAGGTCGTTGGCGAACTGGTAGCCCAGGTCGAAGTTGTAGGAAAGCGGCGCCCCGTTGCCCACCAGGTACTGCGAAAAGCCCACCCCCACCAGGAAGGCCCCGGACTTGGCCGTGAAGGTGAGCGGGCGCACGGACTCGCCGCGCGGACCGGGCCCCGGGGTGGCCGCGGCGGCCGGCGCCGGCGCCTGGACCTGGGGGGTGTAGGTCAGGGGGGCCGGCACGTGGTGTTCCATGGCCTGGCGCTGCGAGGTGGAAAGCACGGGCCCCTTGGCCCCGGCGGCCGGGCCGGGCTGGCCCGGCGCCGCTCCGGCAACCGGCAGGGTCTCGGTGGGCGTGGGGTTGAGCGCCGGAAGGGGGACGCCCGTGTCGGCCAGGGCCGGCAGGGCCGCCGACCAGGCCAGCAAAGCCAGGAAAACGGGAAAACGGTGCATGGGGATGCCGCCTCGAATCGGGAATGGAAAAGGGCGCCTCTTTCGCCTCAGCGGATCTTCACGAAGGGCCGCTCGCCGGTCACCTCCACCACGCCCGGGTCCGACACGCGGCCCGAGGGGGTCTTGGAGACGCGCAGGAACTGGTAGCCGTCCTCCACCCAGGTCTCGACCACGCCCGAACAGGTGTAGCGGAGGAAGGCCTCGGTGCGCGGGTCCATCTCCGCCGGCACGGAGAAGAGCAGGCCCAGGTCGCCCCGGGCCTTGATGTCGGCGATGCGGGCCGTGTGCTGGGCCTTGAATTCCTCGGCCCCGAAGCGGTCGATGCCCGCGTTGACGTCCAGCAGGCGGCGCCAGCGCAGCTTGGAGGCCTTGTAGTGCCGGCCCAGCCTGGCCGCGGCCAGCCGGTACTGCGCCAGGCTCATCCGGCTGACGTCCAGGATGTAGGGCTTCAGCTCCCCGGGCGCGGGCCGGTGGTAGTAGTCCACGAAGCGCACCTGGCCCCCCTGGGCCAGGCCCGAGATGTCGTAGCTGTGGTCCATCAGGAAGCGCTGGATGTCGTGGAAGCTGTTGCGCGCCGAGGGCGTGAACTTGACCCCCTCGCGCGCCGCCAGCCCGGCCGCGGCCAGCGCGATGAAGAAGGGGTAGAGGCTGGCCGTGCCGTCCGTGGTGAAGAGGAAGGTGCTGCCGTGGGGCATGCCGCCCCCCAGCATGTCGTCCAGGGCGGCGATTCCGGTGGAGGCCACGTGCTTCCTGGGCACCAGGGGCTTGATCTGCACCAGGGGCGCCAGCAGGGAGAGGCCTTCGTTGGTGATCAGGAAGAGCTGGCGGCCCTCCACGTGGTCCTGACCGCGCGACTTCAGCACCTCCAGCAGGCGGCGCCGGCGCATGCCGCCCTTGATCTCGTGCGACAGCAGGACCACGGTGTCGCAGAGGTAGTGTTCCAGCGATTCGTCCGACTGGCGCTCCCCGCCGCCCTCCAGGGTCAGCATCAGGGTGATGCCCTCGCGCCGGAAGGCCTTGATGAGCCTCAGCAGGATCTGCCGCATTTCGTCGCGCCGGGGGTGCAGGCGGTGCATGGGGTTGACCGAATCCACCAGGGCCCGCCGCACCCCCATTTCCTCGATCTTCCTCAGCAGCGCCGAGCCGGGCTTTTCCATCTCCTTCACCAGGTCTTCGGGGCTGGTGTGGAAGAGGTCCAGCTTTCCGGCGGCTTCCATGTCCTTCAGGTGCCAGCCGTAGTGGCGCGAATTGCGGTGGAATTCCTGGGGCAGTTCCTCGAAGGAGAAGATCATGCCCGGCTCGCCATGGTCCCGGATGCCGGCGACGATGAACTGCAGTCCCAGGGTGGTCTTCCCCACCCCGGCCCCGCCCTCCACCAGGACCGAATCCCCGGCGTAGAAGCCCCCCGCCGAAAACAGCCTGTCCAGGCCCTGCACCCCGCTTCGAAGCACCGCCATGGCCCTCCCCCTTCCCCGCTAAGGCTTGACCTCGTAGAGGGTGGCCCCCTGGTTCTGGTAGGCCACCTTGCAGAACCGCGCGAACTTGTCCAGCCCGGCGGCCGGATACAGGTGCTTCTCGATGCCGCCCACCGCGATCCAGCGCACCCGGTACTTGGCCAGCAGGTCCTCGGCCTCGGCGGTCACGGTGGTGGAATAGATGCGGGTCACGTCGGCGTCGCGCGTCTGGATGCGGTCGCCGGCGTAGCGCCCCAGCTGCTGGCCTTCCTGGTATTCCCAGCCGATGACCGTGGGCAGGCCCGTGTAGATGGCGTAGCGGCTGAAGCCCTGGTAGAGCTGGCGGCCCGGGGCCTCCAGGATGGGCTCGGTCTTGTCGGCGTGCCGGTTCAGCCAGGCGATGGCCCCGGCGTCGAAGCGGTCGTAGTCCGAGGGCGAGCGGGGGTCCATGTCGGCCAGGAAGGCCAGCCCGTTCAGGTGCGGCCGGTGCCAGGAGGGATTGGAAGCCGCCAGCGAGGCCCGCGCCACCGTGGCCCCCACCGGGTAGAGCAGGCCGGCGAAGGCCAGGCCGCCGAAGAGGCCCCACACCAGCGGGCGGGTCCAGCGGCTGGGCGTGAAGAAGGCCCACCAGGCCGCGGTGAAGGCCAGCGCCAGCCAGAGGAAGCTGAACACGTAGCGCCATCCCCGGCCCATCTGGTAGTAGTCCATCCAGGCGGCCACGAAGAGCCCCGCCACGAAGAGCGCCGCGAAGGCCGGCTTCAGCAGGGCCGGCCAGCGCGGGGCGCGCCGGCGGCGGGCCCTGGCCTCAGGCGCCTCGGCGAGGCGGACCGCCTCCAGGGCGCGCCAGCCGCCGTAGCCGAAGGCCACGCCCGAGAACAGCCAGCACTGGATCCAGAACTTGAAGATCGTGTTGGTGCGGTCGGCCACGTAATAGAGCTCGGACCCGGCCACGATGCACATGGCCACGAAACCCAGCACCCACACGAAGGCCTCGCGTCCGAGGCCGCCGGCTTCAAGCCGGCGAGCCGAATGCCGAAGCCCATCGGGGCTTCGGCGGCCGCCCGAATCCAGCAGCAGGACGAAGAACCCGGCGCAGAGGAGCGCCACGCCCGAGGCCAGCCAGAGCACGGCGCCGGAATTGATGTCGTTGAGGACCAGCAGGTCGCACACCATCAGGCCCACCACCCAGGCCCCCAGCAGGGCCAGGCGGACGGGCATTTTGGTCCACAGGCGCTCGGCCAGGCCGGCCAGCCGCCCGGCCGGCCCGCGCTTCAGCAGGCGCTTGAGGTTCAGCGCCTTCTCATGGGCGAAGCCCCAGTCGCGCAGGCGCAGGGCCGCCAGGCTGGCCAGACCGGCGAACCCGAAGGCGAAGTAGGCCACCGGAAGGTAGGCCGGCATCACCCTCTCGCCGGGCATGACGTGCCCGATGCGGGTGATGCCCTGGTCGAAATAGTGGCGGAAAGGCTCGAAAAGAAGCACGCCCAGCGCGAAGCAGGCGCCCCACAGGCCCAGGCCGATGGCGGCCGAGACCGCGCGTTCCCGCGCCGACCCGGGCCGGCCGGCCCAGGTGGCCAGGGGAAAGGCCACCAGCAGCAGGGCCAGGAAAACCGGCCAGTTCCAGGTGTTGATGCAGTACTGCGCCCCCAGCAGGAGCCCGGTGAGGAAGACGTAGAGCCAGCGCTGCCAGGGCTTCTCGCCCAGGCTGGCCAGGCCCGTCTTTTCGGACACGAAGGGCACCAGGGCCAGGCCCAGCAGCACCAGGGAGAAGCCCAGCACCATGTTGTGCGGATGCAGGTCGGAATAGAGGAAGGAGAAGTAGGGAAACTCGAAGATGTGCCCCTGCACCAGCTCGGGGAAGCGGGTGGGGTCCCACACGAAGCCCCAGGAGAACCAGGCCCGGAAAAGCTGGCCCACGAAGTTGAAGGCCCCCTGCCCCCAGGCCAGGGCGTGGTTGATCAGGTAGGGCACGGTCCACAGCGAGCCGAAGAGGCCCACCGCGGCCCCGGTGGCCAGGCCGGCCTTTTTGCGCCCGGTCAGGCCCAGGCCCAGGCCGTAGGCGCCCAGCACGGTGAGGGCGAAGAACAGCGAAAGGCTGAGGTTGTAGGTGACGGCCGGCTGGAAGCCCGAAAGCTTGGTCAGCGTGGCGGCGATGACGTAGCCGAAATAGTAGTAGCTGGACGAGGCCAGGGCCAGCCAGGGGTCGTAGGCCGGGAAGGTGGCGCAGCGCGTCAGGGCCGAAAGGTAGGTGATGCCCAGGGGCTCGCCGCCCCCGGAATAGCCCTGGCCGGCGATGTCGTGGATGTCGGGGTGGAAGGTCTTGCAGGCGGCGTAGAAGAGGAAGGCCGCGGTGAAGACCGCCTCGGCCCAGAGCACCTGGCGGTTCTGGGCCTTCCACCAGGCCTTCAGTTCCTGGGGACGGGTCCACAGCCACCCGGCCAGGCCGGCCAGAAGCAGGGC
>JAJYGY010000093.1 GCA_021790555.1 bacterium | reverse complement strand
CGGTGGGCGTGGCCGTGGAAGTGGGCGTGAGGGTGGTGGTCTGGGTGACGCTGGGCGTGCAGCCGTTGCTGGAGACGGACAGGTCGTTGAAGCTGGCCACGCCCAGCGCCGCGGTGCTGTGGGCGCAGACGGCCAGGCCCATCAGGGCCGAGAGGGGCATGGCGATGGACTGGTTGGAAAACAGGCTGGTCCAGTTCTGGCCGTCGTAGGAATAGTAGGCGCTGAAGTTGTTGCCCGACCGCGCCAGGCGCAGGTAGACCGGCGTTCCGTTGACGTAACTCGCGCTGGCGCCGGAAAAGGTGACGGCACCCCCGTAGGAGGACCGGTAGGCGGCCTGCAGGATGCCGGTGTTGGTGCCGTAGATCGAGAACATCAGGTCGCTGGGGTCGGTGCTGGCCCTGATCATCAGGCCGCTCTTGGCCCACAGCTCGGTGTCGGCCGCCCGGTTGAGCCGGACGTTGACGTCGCAGTCCCCGTTGACGGGCTGGTACAAATAATGGAAGGCGTCGGAGCCCCCGGCGATGTCCCAGCCGCCCCCGGCAAGGGAAAGGCTTCCGTTTTCGGACTGCCATCCGGGCTGGGCCGCCCCCACGTCCGCGGCCGTCCAGAAGGAGGACACCGCGTCGAAGCCGAAGCTGTCGGAAAACGCCCGGCAGGGATCCGGCGTGAGAGGGGGCGGCGTGGCACCCGAGGTCGGCGTGGAGGAAGGCGTGGGGCTGGGGCTGAAGGCGCAGCCCTGGCTGTTGACGGTGAAGGCGCCGACGTTGGCCTGGCCCAGGGAGCTGGCGGTGTTGGGGCAGACCCCGATGCCGACCAGGTAGGTGGGGCCCATGGGAATCCAGGTGGAAGGCCCGGACTGCCAGTTCACGTCGTCGTAGGAAATCATGGGGGTGAAGAGGTCCCCCTGCCGCTTCAGGCGCAGGTAGACCGTGCCGGGGTTGGTGTAGCCCGACCCGAAGCCGTCCCAGTCGCTGCCGCAGTTGGCGCAGACCCTCTGGCTGTTCCCCAGACCGTTGCCGTCGGAGGCCGCGACGCTTTCCTGGATGTCGCCCGGGGCCGTGCCGCCGCGCATCATCAGGAAGACGGCCGCGCTGCCGTTGTTGACAGGCACGGAATTGACGCGCAGGGTCACGTCCGCGTCACCCACGACGGTCTGGTAGAGGTAGCGGAAGGAATCCGAGCCCCCCCACACCTGGGACCCGCCCGCGGTGATGGTGAGGCTCCCTCCGCCCCCGGTCTGCGAACCGGTGAGGGCGCCGCCGATGTCGGCGGCCGTCCAGAATCCGGACAGGCCGGCGGAGCTGAAGTCGTCCCCCTGCAGGCAGCCGTAAGGCGTGGCCGTGGCGCTGGGGCTGGGGGTGGCGGTGGGGCTGGCGCTGGGCGTGGGTGTGGCGCTGCTGCCTGGAGGCGGCTGGGTGGGGGTGGCGCTGACGGTGGGGGTGGCGCTGGCCGTGGGCGTGGGGGTGAAGGTGGCCGTGGGGGTGGAAAGGCAGCCCTCGAAGTTGACGGTGAAGCCGCTCACCGTGCCGGATCCGGGGTTTCCGGTGATCGAGGCCAGGGCCGGCCCCACCAGGCAGGTGTTGTCCAGGGCGAGGGTGACCGTGCCCACGGCGATCCAGGTGGAACCGTCGTAGGAATAGTAACCGGTGAACGAGTTTCCGCCGCGCGCCAGCCGCACCCAGCCCGGCGAGGCCGGGTTGACGGCGCCCGCGTTGCTGTCCATCGCGGCGTCGTCGCCGTCGGCCGAAAGCCGGTACCCCATCTCGTAGGTGCCGTCGGGCATGGCGTACATGGCGACGTAGGGGCTGCCGGGGGTCAGGCTGTCGCGCATCATCAGGCCCAGCTTGGCGTAGCCGCTGGTGGAAGGCAGCGTGTCGAGCTTGAGGCTCAGGTCCAGGTCGCCCGCGCCGGTCTGGTAGACGAAGTGGAAGGAATCCGCGCCGTACCAGATGTCGCCGCTGGAGGCGGTGAGGGTGAGGCCTCCCGCGCCTTCCGACTGGCCGCCCGCGGAGGGCGTGTTGACATCCGCCCAGCTCCAGGCGGGTGACAGGCCCGCCCCGGTGAGGGGGTCGGACTGCAGGCAGGCCGGGGTGGCCGTGGCCGTGGGGCTGAAGGTGGGGGTGGCGGTCAGGCAGCTTCCGCTGGCGGTGGTGAAGTCGAGCACGCTTCCGGTGCCGGGGGAGCCTTCCGTGGACATGGCCAGGCCCACCTGGTAGGTGGTGCCGACGGGAAGGCTGAGGGCCCCGGCCTGGACCCAGGTGGCCCCGTCGCGTGAATAGTACCCGGTGAAGCGCCCGCCCACGCGCGTCAGGCGGACCCAGAAGGGGGTGTTGTTCGTCCGGGTCGCCAGGAAGGTGGCCACGCTTGAGGCTCCGGTGGAGGGGCGGTCGTTGAACTGCACCTCCCCGTCGCCGCGCACCCCCATGAAGGCGTTGACGGCCCCGGAGGCCGTGGAGTCCCGCATCATCAGGCCGATCTTGGCGTCGTTGTTGTCGGTGGGCGCGGTCCAAAGCTCGGCCCTGGCGTCCAGGTCGCCGCTGACGGTCTGGTAGATGTAGCGGAAGGAATCCGCCGCGTTCCAGATGTCCCCGTTGTTGGCGGTGATGGTGAGGGCGCCCAGGCCCACGGACTGGCCGCCCGGATTGGGGCTGTTGATGTCCTGGGCGGTCCAGAAACCGCCCAGGCTGGCGGCGGTGAAGGAATCCCCCTGGGGACAGCCCGGGGTGTAGGTGGCCGTGGGCGTGGGAAAGGCGGCGCCGCAGCCTCCGGAGTTCACCGTGAAGTTGTCCACCCCGGCCGTGGCCGTGCCGTATCCTCCGTTGCTGAAGGCCACGCCCAGCAGGTAGGGGGAAGGCAGGGTGATGCTCTGGGGGGACCCCAGGGGGGTCCAGGTGGCCCCGTCGGAGGAATAATAGCCGCTGAAAAGGCCGTTGGAGTACACCAGCCGCACCCAGCCGGGCGTGCCGTTGTTGGGGAAGCTGCCTCCCCCGCCCAGGAAGTGGGTCGTCTGGCCGTAGGTGTTTTTGACACCCCATTCGTAGTCGCTGGTGTTGCCCAGGGCGTTGCCGTTGACGGCGTACATGAAGGCGCTGAGATCCTGGGGGTCCAGCGAGGCCCGGGCCATGATGCCGATCTTGTTCCAGCCAGAGAGGTTGGGTGTGATGGAATTGACCTGCAGGCTCACGTCGGCGTCGCCCGTCACGACCTGGTAGTAGTAGCGGAAGGAATCCACGGTGGAGACGTCCCCCGTGTCCGCGGTGATGCTCAGGCTGCCGGCCCCCGCCTGGGTGCCGCCGGCCGCCGGGGCATTGACGTCCCGCACGTTCCAGAAGGGGCCCAGGGCCCCGCTGAAGGTGTCGGACTGCAGGCAGGCCGGCGTGGCCGTGGCCGTGGGCGTGGGGGTGAAGGCCGTGCAGCCGGCCGCGCTGAGCACGGTGAAATTGTTGGCTTCCACCCCGTTGGGCGTGGTGCTGTCGCTGCTGCTTGCCACGCCCACCAGGTAGGTGGAGCCCATGGGGAACGTCACCGCGTTCTCCAGCTCCCAATCCGTTCCGTCGTAGGAAAAATAGCCCAGAAAGGTGTTCCCGACCCTTTTCAGCCGCACCCAGGCGGTGCTGGGGTTGGTGTAGGCACCCAGGTCGTACAGCGAAGAATTGCCCCCGCTGGAAGTGCGCCAGTTGAATTCAAAATTGCCCGTGGCCCGGGCGACCGGGCCCACGAAAACGCGCGGCGAGGCAGGGTCCGTGCTCTGGCGCATCATCAGGCCCAGCTTGGCCGGGTTGCCGCCGCCCAGGTTGTCCACCTGAAGGCTGGCGTCCATGTCGCCGGAGACGGTCTGGTACAGGAAAGAGCAGGAGTCCTGCGTGCCGTTGATGTCCCCGCTGGCGCAGGTGATGGTGAGGCTGCCGTTTTCCGAATAGCCGCTGGCCTGGTAGGTGCCGAGGTCGGCCTGGCTCCAGAAGGCCGAAAGGGAGCTTCCGTCGAAGGTGTCGGAACCGGGACAGGCCGGCACCGCCGTGGCCGTGGGGGTGGGCGAGGCCAGGCAGGCCCCGCTGTTGACCTGGAAATCGCCGACCGCGCCGCTGACCTGGCCGGCATAGGCGGAGGTGACCGCCACGCCCACCAGGTAGGTGGAGCCCATGGCCACCGTCTCCGAATCGAGCAGGTTCCAGTGGATGCCGTCCAGGGACTGGTAGGCCGAGATGGTGCTCCCGGCGCGGACCAGGCGCACCCAGCCCTGGCCCGAGGGCAGGGTGGGGCCGTACTGGCTGCCGTTGCCGCCGTTGTCCGCGTCGCGGAAATTGGACTGGAAGATGCCGGGCCCGGCGGCGTTGTAGGAAACGACGGAGGCGCTGGCGCTGCCGGGCTGCAGGCTGCCCCGCATCATCAGGCCTATCTTGGAGTTGGTGGCCGCGGTGGAGGCGTCGATCTTCAGGCTGACGTCCAGGTCGCCGGTCACTTCCTGGTACAGGTAGCGGAAGGAATCGGAGGTGCCGCCGATGTCACCGCAATCCGCCGTCAGGGTGAGGCTGCCGCCACCGATGGCCAGGGCCCCGGCCATGGGCGAATTGACGTCCGCCAGGGACCAGGAGGGGCCCAGCGAGGCCCCGGCGAAGGTGTCGGAAGAGGGGCAGGCCAGCGGGGTGAAGGTGGGCGTGGGCGTGAAGGTGGGGGCCGCGCAGGCCCCGCCGTTGACGGTGAACCCCCCCACCGCCGCGGACACGGCGGTGGTGCTGTCGCCGCTGGCGGCCACGCCCACCAGGTAGGTTCCCGTCATGGCCACGCTGGCGGTGCCTATCTTCTCCCAGTTGGCGCCGTCCCAGGAAAAATAGGAGCTGAACTGGTTGCCGGACCGCACCAGGCGCACCCAGTTTGGCGATCCGGCGTGGTAGGACCCGGCGACGCCCTGGCTGACGCTGCCGCCGCCGTAGACGGGCCGCTGGTCCTGCTCGAAATTGGACGAATTGTTGGCCACCGCGTCCACCTGGATGGAGGAAGGATCCGTGCTTTCCCGCATCATCAGGCCCACCTTGCCGTTGGTGGTGGAGGGGGCGGAATTGATCCGCAGGCTGACGTCCAGGTCGCCGCTGACGGTCTGGTAGACGTAATGGAAGGAGTCGGCGGAATTCCAGATGTCGCCGCTGGTGGTGGTGATGGTGAGGCTTCCGTTTTCAACCTGGGAACTGGTGTTGGCCCCGCCGATGTCCGCGACGGTCCAGATGCCCGAAGCGTTGAAGGACGAGCCGCCAAAGGTGTCAGGCTGGACGCAGGTGGGCGTGAAGCTGGGAGTGGGCGTGTCCGTTTCGGTCAGGGTGGGGGTCTGGCTGGACGTGGGCGTGAACGTCGGCGACTTGGCTGCCCGCAGACGGCCGGGCTTGAGGGCCACCATTGCCAGAATCATGACCAAGGTTGAAATGCCGAAGCGTTTCATGGTCTGAATACCAATATGGAATGGGGTGGCCGATTTTTTTCATGGTCTAAATTCTACCATGATTTCTAACATTATAATTAAATTATATTTATAAATAATGGCACAATTGTTGGCCTGTGCCTGTCCGAAATCGGATGGTATTTTGGCTTCATTTCGTGTTCACCAGAAAGGGCCGCGTGGGGTTCCAGGCTGTGCGCCAGATTTGAAGTGCCGATCAAGCCTTTATCGCCCTTTTCCACAGGCCACAAAAAAAGGCGGCCTTTCGACCGCCCTTTTCCGCCACCCACCTTGGTATCTCGTGTTACTTTTCTCACCAACCGAAGCTCATTCCCCCGCCGGCCTCGGTGTTGCCGGCACTGAAATTGCTCGCGCCGGTGACCGTGGCGGCCCAATGGCTGCCGAAAGCCATCTGGTAGGCCAGTCCGACGCCGGCCTGGCCTCCGTAGGTACCGAACCCTAGGGCCAGGCGGTTGGGCGAGTTGACGGCCGTGGCGGCCGCTGAGGCGTTCATGACCGCGGCGTCCACCGCGCCAACGCTCTGGGCGTCTTCCAGGGCCTGGGCGTTGGCCCCCTTCATCGCGTTGTTCATCTGGTCCAAGTTGACCGCGTCGGTTCCCTCGGTTCCCGGCGCCACGTTGGTGACTTGGCGGGTCATGCCCGTGGAGGCGTCACCGACGGAAACGGAATTGGCGCGGTTGGCCACGGAACCCTGGCCCAGGGCCACCGAGTTGTCCCCATTGGCCGTGCTGTTGGCGCCGATGGCGGTGGAATTGTCGCCCAGCGCCTGCGCGTTGTTGCCCAAGGCCGTGGTGGGATCGGCCATGGCCTTGGCCCCTTCCCCGATGGCCACTGACCCGGCATATTGGGCTGACGCGTTGTTGCCCACGGCAATGCTGCCCTGCCCCGTGGCGGAGGCCTGGTTTCCGGCGGCCACGCTCTGGTCCCCCGAAGCGGAGGAATTCACGCCGTAGGCCGTGCTCGACACCCCGCTGGCAGTGCTGCTATAACCGCTGGCCGTGCTGTGGCTACCGCTGGCCATGCTTTCAGCCCCGCTGGCCGTGCTTTCAGCACCGCCGGCCGTGCTGTAATAGCCGCTGGCCGTGCTGAAATTGCCGCTGGCCGTGCTGTAGAAACCGCTGGCCGTGCCGCCATAACCGCTGGCCTTGCTGCCATAACCGTTGGCCGTGCTGCCATAATTGCTGGCCGTGCAGTAACCACCGCTGGCCGTGCTGTAGAAACCGCTGGCCGTGCTGCCGTTACCGCTGGCGACGTCTCCGCTGCCATCCTGTTGCGTAACACCATTGGTGGCGCCCGGTAAAGAAGTGCCCCCGCTGACGGCATGGGCTTGGAAGGCCGGAGCCAGGACAAGCCCCAGCGAAAACAGGATCGCCCTCAAAGGCGCTCTGTTTTCTTTTGATTCACACGGCAACTTCATGGCTCCTCCAAAATTAAAGAAAGGCTCCAACCGCTCCCGTGGGGAAACCACGCGAGGCCTGCTTTAGCCCCCTCCCAGCAAGCCGATTCTATGGGCTGGGAAGTCAAAATGGAAGAGCACGCTGCCCGCAACGGCCACCCTTTTGGCCAGCACCGGCCCTATCCCGAGGAGCATAAGCAGGCCATTTTGCGGGCTTATGCTTCCTGGAAGGGCAGCACGGAGGCGTTCTGCGCCCAGCACGGGGTCTTCAAGGGCACCCTGTGGGCCTGGCGCAGGCCCTTCTGAGGGAGGAAAAGGCCAATGGCCGGGCCCTGTGGCTGCCTTCCAAGGCA
>JAJYGY010000128.1 GCA_021790555.1 bacterium | reverse complement strand
GGGCTCTGCCTGCTCTGGGCCAACCTGGAGTCGGCCGCGGTGCTGGTGCCGCCCGCCCTTCTGCTCATCGCCGCCGCTGACCGCCTCGGGCCGGTGCCGCGGGAGGCCCGGCTTCCCTGGCTCCTGAAGTTCGCCCGGCGCTTACGGCTGAAGGTCATTTCGGTGGAAAGCCTGATCCGCTACCGGCGGCTCACCGAGAGGCTGGTCAAGCGCGAGCTGAGCGTTCCCCTGCCCACGCGTTTCGGGGACTTCCAGCTGCACCTCTACCAGTCGCTGGTGGACGGGCAGCACCACCTGGCCCTGGTGAAGGGCGAGGTCAAGGGAGCGCGCAAGGTGCTGGTGCGGGTGCATTCCGAATGCCTCACCGGCGACGTGTTCGGCTCCCGGCGCTGCGACTGCGGGGAACAGCTCTCCAAGGCCATGCTGCGCGTGGAGGCCGAGGGCCGGGGGGTCATCCTCTACATGCGCCAGGAGGGCCGCGGCATCGGCCTGCCCAACAAGCTGAGGGCCTACGCCCTGCAGGACAAGGGTCTGGACACCGTGGAGGCCAACCGCAAGCTGGGCTTCAAGCCGGACCTGCGCGAATACGGCACGGGCGCCCAGATGCTGGTGGACCTGGGCCTGACCAGCATCCGCCTGATGACCAACAACCCCAAGAAGATCGTGGGGCTGGAGGGATACGGCCTGAAGGTGGTGGAGCAGGTTCCCATCGAGGTGAAGCCCAACCCGGTGAACGCCCGCTACCTGAGGACCAAGAAGGAGAAGATGGGGCACCTGCTCCAGCTCGGAAACGATGTCTTCAAGGGCGTCCAATAACATGGCCAACCAGTTTCCCACATTGAGCCTGGAGAAGGGTTGCGGAAGGGGCCGGCGCCTTGCCGTGGTGGCGGCCCGCTTCAACCTGGAGTACACCGGCCGCCTCCTGGAAAGCTGCCTCTCCCGCCTGGAATCCCTGGGCCTGGAGCGCTCCCGGGTGCGGGTGGAATGGGTGCCGGGGGCCTTCGAACTCCCCCTGGCGGCCAAGGCCCTGGCGTCCACGGGGCGCTTCGAGGCCGTGGTGTGCCTGGGCGCGGTGCTGCGGGGCGAGACCAGCCACTACGACCTGGTCTGCGCCGAGGCGGCCAGGGGCGTGTCGCGGGCGGCGCTGGACACCGGGGTTCCGGTCATCTTCGGGGTCATCACCTGCGAAAACCGCCGCCAGGCCCTGGCGCGCTGCGGCGGCGGGCCCAAGGACGCCGGCCTCCACGCGGCTTCGGCCGCCCTCTGGATGGCCTCGCTGATGGGCCGGCTGGGCCGGCGCGGAAAGGGGGCCTGAATGGGAAACCGGCACAGGGGAAGGGAACTCGCCTTCCAGATACTCTACCAGCTGGACTTCAACCGGGTCCCCATCGAGGAGGTCTTCAACAACTTCCTGCACGAGGCCCGGGGGCTGCCCCAGGTGAAGTCCTTCGCCCGGGAGCTTTCCGGGGGGGCCTGGGACAGGCGCGGGGAGATCGACAAGATCCTGGGGGAGTCGGCCCAGCACTGGGACCTGAAGCGCTTCTCGGCGGTGGACCGGGCCATCCTCAGGCTGGGAGCCTACGAACTGCTCTACCGCGAGGAAATCCCCAGCGAGGTGAGCCTGGACGAATGCATCGAGCTGGCCAAGGCCTACGGCGGGGAGGATTCCTCCAAGTTCGTCAACGGCCTGCTGGACCAGGTGACCAAGGCGCATCCCAGGAAAAAGGTGTTGAACGCCAAGCCGGAGGTTCCAAAGAAGCCCGGGCCGGTGTAAAATCGAGGAAAAGGGAGGAGCCATGCCGACTTACGACTATCAGTGCGAAAAATGCGGGGCCTTCGAGTTCCACCAGAAGATGAGCGACCCGCCCCTGACGGCCTGCCCCCAGTGCGGGGGCGGCCGGGTGGAGAAGCTGTTCTCGAGGAACGTCAACTTCCTCTTCAAGGGCTCCGGGTTCTACATCACCGACTACCGGAGCGACGACTACAAGAAGAAAGCCGCTGCGGAGACCAAGGGCGAAGGTTCGGCGAAGGCCGAGGCGCCCGCCTGCCCGTCCGGGGCCTGCGCCAATCCGCAGGCCTGTTCCGGAGGGCGAGGGACGGACGCCTAGGCGGTAGCTGGGACGGAGTCATGACGGCGATCTGGGTGCTGGGCATCCTGGTGCTGGCCGCGGCCGGCCTGGAGGCCCTGGGCGGGGGGCGCCCCCTGGCCTGGGCCGGTGGCGTCCTGCTCGCGGCCCTGGGGGTCCAGGCGGGCCTGCGGGCCCTGGCGCCGCGCTGGAAAAAATGGCGCTCCGAGCGCGCCCGCCGGCGGGGCCTGCAGAAGGTGGACTGGAAAGTCATCGAGCAGCCGGGTATCATGAAGGACTGCGAGATTCCGGGGTCCAGCGGGGAGTGCACGGGCATCGACTGCTACGTCTATTTTACATGCAATTACGCCAAGAAAAAGCCCCTGCCGAAGTGATGGACGGGTATCTTTCAAATTGACAGCCGGCTCGGCCTGCGTGTATGATTCCGGCGTCCGGAGCACCATTTTGCGTGGAGGAATGACGTTGTCAAAAAGATGCCTTGTCCTGGCGTTCCTGGTGGCCTTCCTGTTTCCCTGCGCGCGGCCGCTTCTGGCCCAGCCCGACGACAGTTCCGGCGGTTCCAACATGCCCTACAAGCCGAGCTACCGCTATTACGGCCCGGAAAGCGGCAATATCAGTGAAAGCGACATCCACGGCAAGGACCCCATCGTGGCGACCATGTTCGCCGTGCTTCCCGGCGTGTTCGTGCACGGATTCGGCAATTATTACGCCGGAAATTACAGTTTTGGAAACCACATGCTGGCCATGGAGATCTTCGGGGCCGGGGTTTCGCTGTGGGGCTACCAGCTGGTGCACAATCCCGGTGCCTGGTCGTCCTATTTCGGGGGCGACGACAACACGCAGCAGGCTGGTTACTGGATCAAGGCGGGCGGCCTGGGCCTGATGGTCCTTTCCTGGATCGGGGACGTTGCCACGGCCTCGGATTCGGCCATCCAGTACAACCGCGATCATGAATTGAATTTCAAGCTGGAATCCTCCTTCAACCAACCCAAGGTCGTGCTCAGTTGCCGTTTTTAAGGTTGCCGCGAAATCACGGGATCGGCCAAAGGCCAGCCTCAAGGGCTGGCCTTTTTGCTTTCACCGGGCTGGAAAGGCTTGTCCCGCTTGACGGAAACGGAAAGCGGTGATATAAAAGCCCAATTTAAAGGGCTTTTCACTCGCGTGGGGACCTGGTGAAATGGCTTCGCTGTTTGGCGGTATTTTGGCCGGTTCTGCTGGCGTCTGTTTGTCAGGCCCAGCCCAAGGCGGCGCCGGACCTGGCGGGCGGCTCCTTCTGCCTTGAGCCCGCCCTTTTGGTTCCCGTGGGCGACCTGCAGAAGAGCCTGCAACCCGCTTTCGGCCCCAACCTGGATTTTGACCTGGGCCTGTCCCCGCGGGTTTCCTTCATTTTTGGCCTTTCCTATTACGAAATGCTCGACCCCCAGAACCCGGATTTCCGCTTCCGGATGGTGCCGGGCTGGGTGGGGTTGAAGTTCAAGGACCATTGGCCCCCTTCGGTGGAGTTCTACTGGGAGGTGGCGGCCTCGGGCTACTACGAGAAGGCCTACGACATCGGCGCCTCCACGGGCAGCCAGGAAAACCTGGACGGAGGGCTTGTCCTGGGAAGCGGGTACGACCTGTGGTTCACCCGCTGGCTGCTGGGCGGGGTGGACGTCCGTTACCACCTGGTGGCCGAGCAGGGGACGATATTCCCCTTCGTGCAGTTCGGGGCGCGCCTGGGCATCCGAGGTTAGGGTGAAGACGACTTTCCGCATCTTCTGTGCCGGGCTCCTGATGGTCTGCGCCGCGGGCTGCGGGAAAAACCCCCTCTTGAAGGCCGTCACCTCGGACTACGCGCCGCTTTCGGTGGGAGACAGCTGGACCTACGCCTCCCCGGACGGCTCGAAGCGCGTGCAGGTTTCGGTGCCCGGCATGGCAACAGTGGCCGGCACGGCCTGTTTCCGTGAGCAGGTGGTGGATCAGGCGGGCAATTCCAGCACCCAGTACGTGGCCAGGAACCCGGACAGCCTGATGGCGTACGACGCCACCCTGGGGACCTGGTACGTGGACCGCCGGCTTCCCTACGTTTCCGGAAACCGCTGGAACCTGCCCCTGGCGGCGGGACAGCTTCAGGATACCCGGTTCGTGGACGGGATGGAGAACCTGGGCGTGCCGGCCGGCAGCTTCGAGTCCTGCTACAAGGTGCGGACCCTCACGGTGAGCCAGTCCGCCGGCGTGAGTTCCACGGCCACGGATCTTGTGTGGGCCGCGCCGGACGTGGGCGACATCCAGATGGCCCACCTCGACGCCACCGGAAAGGTCGTGGTCGACTATCAACTGGTCCAATTCCACTTGGTGCCCTGACGGATGCCTTCCCGGCCCCGGTGCTTGAAGACAACCTTGCTGCTGTGCTGCCTGGCCCTGGCGGGCCAGGTCCCCTGCCTGGCCCAGGTGGACGCGGGGAGGGCCTACGGCGCCAACCTGCTGGCGGGCCTGTTCACCGGCGCCTTCGTGGGGGCCGGGGCGGGGAGCATCTCCTACGCCGGCCGCCACAACCAGGACCCTTCCTCCATCGCGCTGGGGGCCATCTATGGATCGCTGGGCGCCGCACTGGGGGTGGGCCTGCCGGTCTCGGCCTACCAGGTGGCGGTGGGCCGGGAGGGCGTGGGCACCAACGCCTTCTACGACGTGCTGGGTTTCGGCCTGATCGGCGGGGTCGTGGGGGCCGCCGGCGGGGTCCTGAGCTACCGGAACAAGGCGGGCACCCCCCAGGAAACGCAGGCCGAGGATTTCCTGGCGGCCGGGGGAGCGGGGGTCTGCTCGGGGGCCCTGGTGGGCCTGGGCATCGGGCTTTTCGAGGCCGCCAGGATGGGGGCCGTCTCCAGGAAGGTGCCCGGAAGCGGGATCCACGCCTCCATCGGCGTGCTGGGGGCCTGGACGGCGCTGCCCGGGCTGCGGGCGGAAACGCCCGAGGCGGCGCTGAAGCTGGCGCAGGTGAATTTTTAAGCTTCGCTTAAGGAACATTTCCCGATGAAACGCGTCCTTTTTCGGAAAAGAATCGGGCGGGTCCTGGCCGCGGGGGTGTTGCTCGGCGCTTGGAGCGCCTGCAGGCCGGCTGCGGCGGCCCAGACCGGGGCCCTGATGGCCCGGTACACCACGGGCGGGGCGGCCTTGGGGGCCCTTTTGGGCTCGGTGTCGGCCACGATCCCCTACCTGAACGACAAGCAGAGTTTCGATTTTGTGGTGGGCGGAGGCGCCGGCGCCCTGGCGGGCTGCGGCGTGGGCCTGATTTTGGGAATGGTTGATGTTGCCACCAGGACGGATTTGAGCAATAATCCGGCTGTCCCCCTTTCCGGGCCTTCGGTGATGCTGGAACAGGGCGCGACTTTTGTGGTTTGGAACAGGGCCTTTTAGGTTTCCTTTTGCGGAGGCGAAACGTGAAAAACGCGCTCTTTTCGGCAATGGCCATCACGGGAATGACGGGCCTGTTGCTGGTGGCCGGATGCGCCCAGAACGAACAGACCAAGGCGACCCCCACGCCGGTCGCGCTGGCGCCCGTGGCCACCCCCACGGCCGTGCCGGCCATGCCCACGGAGCAGGCCGCCAAGGAATACGTGGTGAAGCCCGGAGACAACCTTTGGAAGATTTCGGGGGATCCCCAGGTGCTGGGGGATTCCTTCCGCTGGCCCCTGCTGTTCAAGGCCAACCGCGACCAGATCGTGGATCCGGACATCATCCAGCCGGACCAGGACCTGAAGTACGGCAGCGACTACACCCAGGAACAGATCGACGCGGCGGTGGAGAAGGCCAAGGAGACGCCGCCCTACCATCCCCACGCGGCGCCCCGCACCCGGCTTCCGGTGAACTACTAGGCTTTTGGTTTGGAAGGGAAGTTCCCAAATAAACTACTCAGGAGATGGAAAATGGCCAAACACAAGAAGCTCAGCCTGCTGGTCGCCGCGGCCGCGGTCGCGGCCCTGGCGGGATGCACGACCAACAAGCAGGCCGTCAAGCCCGAGGCCACGCCCACCCCGGCGGCCTCCACGGAGAATTCGATGGGCAGCTATGTGGTGCACAAGGGCGACTGCCTGTGGAAGATCGCGGGCGAGCAGGACGTGCTGGGCGATCCCTTCCGCTGGCCCCTGCTTTACAAGCAGAACCGCGACCAGATCGAGGATCCGGACATCATCCAGCCGGATGAGGACCTGAACTACAAGAAGGACTACACCGAGTCGGAGATCGCCGACGCCATCAAAAAGGCCAAGGAGACCCCCAAGTACGTCCCGCACGACAGGCCGCGCAAGAACCTGCCGGTGAAGTACTAACCCGGGTGGGAGGCGCGCCCCGCTTCCGGACTCCCCGTTTCAGGCCCCCCGGGCCTGGGACGGGGAGTTCTTTTTTTTGGGGCGAGGCGTGAGGCCGCCCGCTCCCCCCCGGGGCCTGGAGCTGGCCTGCCGGCTGCGCGGCGCGGTTCCGCCCCGCGAAGGGCTGCTGCGGTTCGTCCGGGCGGTGCTGAAGGAACTCGGCATGCCCGGGGCCTCGCTGGGGCTCCTGCTGTGCGGGGACCGGTCCTCGAAAAGCCTCAACCGCCGCTTCCGGGGCCAGGACCGCCCCACCGACATCCTCTCCTTCCCGGCCCTGCCGGGCAGGCCCCCCCGCGGTTTCGACGGGTACCTGGGCGACCTGGCCCTGAACTGGCCCTACGTGGAGCGGAAATTCCCCCGCTTCGCCGGCAGCCTGGAGGCCGAGGCCGGATTCCTCCTCATCCACGGCATCCTCCACCTGAGCGGCCTGCACCACGACGACGCCTCCCAAGAAAAAAGAATGTGGCTATTGCAAAACAGGATTTTTTCCAAGACACTAAAGGAAGGCAGGCACCTCCGCTTTCAGAAGAAAAGGCATGCTCATCCTTCTTGAAGTCATCGCCCTGGCCGTCCTTTTCCTGGTGGGGGCCTTCTTTTCAGCCGCGGAAACGTCCATGACGGCCCTCCCCAGGGTCACGGCGGCCCGCCTGAGGAAGGAACACCCCATCTTCAGCGGCACGCTGGGCACCTGGCTGGAAAACCCGGGCCGGCTCCTCACCACCATCATCATTTCCTCCAACCTTTCGGTCATCGCCTTCTCCTTCGTGGCCTCGGCCCTGACCGCGCAGATCATCGGCGACCACGACGGCATGCGC
>JAJYGY010000126.1 GCA_021790555.1 bacterium | reverse complement strand
CGCGCCTGGAAGCCGAAGGCTTCCGCCACGAAACCCATGAACTGGCCGACGGGCTTTTCCGCATCCTGGTCACCCGGCCTTCCTGAAAAGGGGCCTTGGTTCCACTTTTGGAGGGAGCGTCATGAACAAGGAACGGCTCCACACCCGCCTCTTCTGGACCTTCGCCCTGGCCAGCCTGCTGGCCGGCTTTGGGGGCCAGTTGGTGCTGGCGCTCGAGCCCGCCGCTTTCGCCGGGACCTGGTTCCGCCAGGGATGGGTCCTGCTGGCCGTGCACCTGACGACCCTGGGTTTCCTGGTTCTCCTGGTCATGGCCGTGCTGACCCAGTTCCTGCCCGTGCTTTTCGGCAGGCCACTCTATTCCCTGGGCCTTGCCGCGGCGGGCATGGCGGCCTTTGCCGTTTCGGCCCTGGGCTTCTGGATCTACCTGGGATTCGCCCGATTCACCTGGCTCGGCTGGCTGGCCGGGAGCGGCCTGCTGCTGGGATTGTTCCTGTACCTGCTTCAGGCGGGCCTTTCCCTTCACGGCGCCGTCCAGCAGCCCATGACGCGCCTCACCCTTGCCTCGGCGGGGGCCTACCTGGCCCTGGCGGCCCTGCTGGGCTTCCTGATGGCCCCGGGGCTCAGCCGTTCCCCGGTGCTTCCCGGAAACCCGCTCCAGACCCTCGCCTTGCACGCGCACCTGGCCCTCTTTGGCTTCGCCACCCTGGTGGTGTACGCCGTTTCCTACCAGCTTCTCCCGATGTTCAACCTGGCCAAGGGCTACCCGGAATGGCCGGGTTGGACGGCCCTGGTACTGGCGCACGCGGGGCTGCTGGCCATGATCGCGGCGCGTTTCTCAGGCCTGCCGTCCCTGTGGGCCTGGGCGGCCCTGGGCCTTGCGGGCTCGGCGCTGGCCTATGGAATGCAGGTGATCCTGCTGATGCGCAAGGCCCTGCGCCAGAAGCGCGACGCCAGCCTGTGGACCTTCCTGCAGGCCCTGGCTTCCTTCTACGTGGCCGTGGGCATGGGCCTTCGCCTGGCCCTGGGCGGTCCGGCCGCGCCGGGTTTCCAGGCCGCCTACATCTGGCTGCTGCTCTTCGGGTGGATCGGAGGGGTCATCTTCAGCCAGGCCCAGAAGATCTTCTATTTCCTCTCCTGGTTCGACCGTTTCTCCTCGCGCATCGGCAGGTTCCGGGTTCCACGGGCCGAAGCCCTGCTCTGGCCGGGCATGGCCAGGGCCCTGGCCGCCTTCCACCTGCTGGCCACCCTGCTCGGGTTGGCGGGCCTGCTTCGCGCCGACCCGGGCCAGCTGCGCCTGGCCGGGATGGCGGGATGCGCCTGCTTTCTGAGCCTGGGCGGCTTGTTGATCGGCTGCCGTGTGCGGGGCAGGGCCGAACCCCTGTCTTCCCCGCTTCCCACCGCCGCTTAAGGAGGTTTTCATGACCGGATCCAAGGCCCCATCCGAAACCGCCGCCAAGCAAGGCCCTGCCGGTGGCGACAGGCGCGGGGAGCTCACGGAAGTGCTCAGGACCCTCATCGACCCCGAAGTGGGGCTCAACGTGGTGGATCTGGGCCTGCTGCGCTCCCTGGAAGTGACGGGAAGCCTGGTGCGCCTGGAGATGACCCTCACCCACCCCGGCTGCCCCATCGGAGGTTCACTGGAGGACGCGGCCCGCGACCTGCTGCTGGGCCTGGGTTGGGTGGACCACGTGGAATTGAAGCTGTCCTTCGATCCGCCGTGGAGCCGTGATGACATCACCCGGGAAGGCAGGAAGCTGCTCGGCCTGGAATGAAAGGGGCCACTTTTTTGGAGGTATCCGCCATGTCCAATCCCGCCATGAAACATCCCCGCAACCTCTCCGGGCCCTGGTATTGCACCGACCACAACGATCCCACTGGCCAGGGTTGCATCGCCTGCCAGCTATGCTATTCCAACGCGCCGGAATTCTTCACCAGTGACGAGGAGGGCTTTGCCTACGTGCACCAGCAGCCCGCCACGCCGGAAGAGATCCAGCTCTGCCAGGAGCAACTGGACGTCTGCCCCGTCAATTCCATCGGCAGCGATGGAGGCGGGCCGGAGGAGCAGCTTGGCGAGGCGGCGGCTGGCCAAGCCGCCCCGCCGCGGGAAGTATCCAAACACTAAGGCACCGATCCCTTCGATTATGGAGACGCCATGAACTTCGCCGGACGTTATTGTCTTAGGAATCCTCACTATGAATCCCTGCGCCTGAAGGCCGAGCCCATGGAGGCGGCCAGCCATTACGAGGCGCTCAAGAGACTTTTTCAGGAGGCCAAACTCCCTCTGGAAGAACGACCCCGTCAAAAGTGGGGCCCAAACTACGTCAAGGGGCCGGTAGAATACAACGTCCTGCGGTTGGGCGGAAACCGCATCGATTTCCTTTTCGACGCGGCCGGAAGTCTGGTTGCTGTCTCGCGTTGAAAGTATCAGGAAGCAAACGGAAAAGCAGGTGGATAAAGCGCTGGAGGTGATGTTTTAAAGTCAACTGCAGAAGGTCAAGTTGGACCGGAGGTTTATCGATGATACGACAATCGAGCTTTGGAAGATGCGCCCGGCTTACCCAAGACCTGCCTTTAATCCCGCTTGTCTCCCTTGAATATCCAATGGATTCCAAATTTGTCGTAGAGCTGCCCATAGGTTCCGAATGGCATGTCATGAAGATCTTGAAAGCGGTCTTCGCGCGCGCCCTGCCTAAGTTTTTCAAAAACCACCTTCAATTCCCCGTAACTCCCGCCTACCACGAAGATGGCATAGATGTCACCCCAGGTTGGCTCAATTTGAGGGGCGGCCATCCAATCCGTAGCGGAAATCTCGACGGCATCGCTTTTCAAGACGGCATTGATCAGCCTGCCGTGTTTTTCGGGTGGGAACATGCCTTTCATGGGGGTATCCCCTAGCTTGACCAGCGTCAATTCACCGCCGAAGCAGTGATGGTAGAACGTCATGGCTTCAGCACAATTGCCATCGAACAAAAGGAAAGGGGTGGTTCGCAGCATTTCTGCCTCCGAGTGATTCTCAAAATCCACCAGCCAGACCAAGTCACCCCACATTTATGCGGCAATTCTTTCCTGCCCTTCCGCGAGCCTCTAAAATGGCCCCTTTTCTTGACTTTTTCAAGATTGATCTACTCGCTCTTCAGATTCGGAATCAAGCCTATTTTCAAAGGGCTTGTCGAGTTTTGGAGGTCGTATCGATTATACGACATTTGAAGAAACGACAGGGTGGGCAGGGCCCAAATTGGCCCAACTGGAACATTCGAGGAATTTCGTACTGTAAGGCTTGGGAAACACCATCCCCTTCCCGCTGGTGCCAAAAAGCGCACCGCGCGGAGCGTCGAAGTTCCAACGCAAGTCCAGGCTGGACCTGCCCGACGAAGCCTGCAAGGCGAAGTCGGGTGGGCTTTTGAATTTCTATCACTGGCAAGGGAAAACCGGTGAAAAGCTGGCTGCATAATTTAGACGGCGTACGGGGCAATGGCGGGTCCGCAAAGCCCCCTGCCAGTAAGGTCCGGATTCCCCCCCCGGCCCGGCACCCCGCGCTACCTCCCTTTCCTGACGATGCGCAGGTGGGACACGGCCTTCGAAGGCGTGAACCCGACGCATTCGTACAGGCTTTCCACGCCGCCCAGGCCCTCGAAGACGCGTTCGCCCTGGCCCATCAGCAGCGGCACCTGCACCAGGTGCAGCTCGTCGACCAGGCCCGCCTTGAGGTACTGGCGCACCGTGGCCGCCCCGCCGGCCAGGCGCACGTCCCGGCCCTTGGCCGCCTCGAAAGCCAGCTTCAGGGCCTGCTCGATGCCGTCGGTGACGAAGGTGAAGCGGGTGCCCCCTTCCATTTCCAGCGGCGCCTTCCTCTCGTGGGTCAGCACGAAAACCGGGTGGTGGTAGGGCGGGTTGGGGCCCCACCATCCCTTCCAGCTTTCCTTGTCGGCGGCGTCCGGCGGCGGTCCGAACATGTGCCGGCCCATGATGCTGGCGCCGACGTTGTCGTCGGCGTGAAAGGCGAAATCGTTGTCCATTCCCTCCTCCCCGCCCTCCTGCCCGGTCATTTTCCGGAAAAATTTCGTGGGAAAGAACCAGTTCATCAGCCTCAGGCCGTTCCTGCCGAAGGGCTCCTTCTGGCTCTGGCCCGGCGCGGCGCTGAAGCCGTCCAGGGAGACGGCGAAATTGCGGACCACGAGTCTGGGCATGTCGGTTTCCTTTGAGTGGTGGGTGGTACCGCGGACGGCCCGCGAGGGCCGTTTCATGCGGCGGGGCGTTTCCATCCGCGCCCTGCCCGGGGTGCCCGGGGTCCCCGGACCAGGTTCAAGGCCATTTTTCCGCCGGCCCGGCTCAGGCCCGGCTCCACCGGTACAGGCGCGTCAGGGTTCCGGGCCACGGCGCGGCGAGCGCGGGAACCCAGGGTATCCGCATGGCCCGGTGCAGCCACAGCGCCTTGCGCAAGGGGGCGCGGCGTGAGGCCAGGCCGGCCTCACGCCATTCCCCCGGTTCGCGGCCGCCCCGCGAAATCCATCCGGCCAGGTCCCGGCCCTCCTTCAGGGCCGCGGTCATGCCGTCCCCCACTACGGGCGGCCAGGTGGCCAGCCGGTCCCCCACGCCAAGCCCTTCCCCGGCGGGGTGGCCGCCCAGGCTGAAACCGGCGACCGAGGCGAAGTGGACCAGCCGGGGAGCAAGCTCCGCGAGGAGCGGGTGCGACGCCAGCACCTCGTCCAGCCTGGCCGGCGCGCGGGTGATCAGGCAGGCGTTGAAGCGGCCGTCCTCCACCTGCAGAAGGCCCCCGTAGCCCCCCTTCAGCGCGAACAGGATCAGGCGGCCCGGCTCCAGCCACCCCGGCGCGGCGGAAGGGTCCAGGTAGGCCTTCCAGCCCAGCCAACGCGCCCGGCCTTCGCGGCCCTGGCGGCCGCGCGCGTCCACCCAGAGGCCCCGGCGTTCCCCCGTTCCGGTTTCCGGCCGGACCTCGCTCCCTTCCATCAGCGCGCCTCCCAGGTCCCGGAAGCGGCGCGCCAGGGCCGCGTCCAGGCTCTGGCGCGAGATCCCCCAGGCCGGCGGGTCGAGCCTGAAATCCACGAAACCGCTCCGGGAATAATAGAGCCTGGCCCGTTCCAGCGGCCGGGGCGGCCGGTCCAGCAGGCCTTGCACGCCCCATTGCCGGCACAGCTGCCAGCCCGAGGGCGACAGGAATTCGCCGCAGACCTTTTTCAGCGGATAGGACTGCTTTTCGTGCACCTCCACCTCAAAGCCGGCCAGGCGCAGGCCGATGCCGCAGGCCAGGCCAGCCAGCCCGCCGCCGGCCACGAGCACCCTTCCTTTTCCGTCCGCCCGGGTCATGGCCTTTCCCCTTTCACGCGCCGGACAAGCCAGCGGAAGGGGAAGCACCAGCGGATTTCCGCCTCCCCGCAGCCCGCCCGGGCCAGCAGGCGCTCAAGCTCCTCCCGCCGGTACCCCTGCTGGATGGAGAGCGCTCCGTCAAAGCGCAGGATGGCGGGCAGCCTGCCCAGCGCCAGCCTGGCGCCATAGTAATGCAGCCAGTGCCGGTGCAGGTCGTAGGCCATCCAGCCGATCCGGGCCCTGGCCTCCATGGCCCGCACCGAGGCGCAAAGCACCTCGTCCGGCAGGTGGTGCCACACCAGGTTGGAAAGGAAGATGTCGGCATCGGGATAGGCCTTCTCGTCGGCCATCTCCAGGGCCGCCACGCCGGGCTGGGGCCGGGCGTCCGTGGGGATCCATTCCGCCCTGATCCCCCTCGCGGCCATTTCCCCGGCCAGCCAGCGGCTCAGGTGGCCGGAACCGGCGCCCAACTCCACCACGCGCAGGGTCCGTCCCCTTTCCGGGAGGCCCCCGGTCCACCGTAAAAGCGTCTCCAGGATGGGCCGGCGCTGGCCCGGCCAGGCGGCGATGGACTCCAGGCCGCGCAGGGCCGTCTCCCGTAGGGCCGGGTCCAGGCCGGGGTCGTCCATGGCCTCCATACGGCGCAGGCGGAGGGACCGGTAAACCAGGGGGGCGCGCAGGGGCGGCCGAGCCACCTTAGACCCTCCCCAGCACGACGCAGGAATTGATGCCGCCGAAGCCGAAGGAGTTGCTCAGGATGCGGTCCACCCTGGCTTCGCGGCCGGCGCCGGCGAGCACGTCCAGGTCGCATTCCGGGTCCTGGTCCTCCACGTTGAGGGTGGGCGGCAGCCAGCCCTTTTGGAATATCTGTGCGCAGATGGCCAGTTCGATGGCGCCGGAGGCGCCCAGGGCGTGGGCGTGCATGGACTTGGTGCCCGAAACCGGGGGCACCCGGGTTCCGAAGACCTGGCGGATGGCCAGGGCCTCGTGCCGGTCGTTGAGGGGGGTGGAGGAGGCGTGGGCGTTGATGTATCCGATCCGTTCCGGGGCGCATTGGGCGTCCGCCAGGGCCAGGCGCATGGCCCTCGCGGCCTGGGCCCCGTCCGGCCTGGGCGCCGTCATGGAATAGGCGTCGTTGGTGTTGGAATAGCCCAGCACCTCGGCGTAGGCGCGCGCGCCCCGTCCCCTGGCGGATTCGTATTCCTCCAGCACCAGCACCGCGCCGCCCTCGCCCATGACGAAGCCGTCGCGGCCCCGGTCGAAGGGCCGGGAAGCCCCCTGGGGGTCGTGGTTGCGCGTGCTCATGGCGCGGATGTGGGCGAAGGCGCCGAACACCAGGGGGGAGAGCGGGGCCTCCACCCCGCCCGCCAGCATCACCAGGGCGCCGCCCCGGGCGATGAGGCCGGCCGCCTCGCCCACCGCGATGTTCCCAGAGGCGCAGGAATTGGCGTTGGCCACGCTGGGGCCGGTCAGGCCCATGTCGATGGCGACGTTGCAGGACGAGGCCCCGCCGAAGACCGAAATGGCCAGGGTCGGCCTGACCGCCTTCATCCCCCGGGCAAGGTAGGCCTCGTGCTGCTCCTCGGCGAAGGAGATGCCCCCCAGGGCCGAGCCCATGTAGATGCCCGCGCGCCCCGGCTCAAGGGAGCCCAGGTCCAGGCCCGCGTCGCGCGCCGCCATCCGGGCGCAGGCCAGGGAGAACTGGGCGAAACGGTCCAGCCGCCTGGCCTTGGCCGCGTCCATCCAGTCCAGGGGGTCGAAATCGGGGACTTCGGCGGCGATGCGCGACGAAAAGGCGCCCGGATCGAAGCGCTGGATGGCCCGCGCGCCCCGGCGCCCGCTGGACACGCCCTGCCACAGCCCGACCGCGCCCTGCCCGATGGACGTCACGGCCCCGATCCCGGTGATCACCACCCGTTTGCCCGATGAA
>JAJYGY010000082.1 GCA_021790555.1 bacterium | reverse complement strand
GGAGCATCCTTTCCAGGCCGAAAGGCTTCCCCTCGGGCGAGGCCCGGTGGACCAGGCCGTCGGTGTGCAGGAAAAGCCTGTCTCCCCGGCCCAGGTCGGCCTCCCCCACCCGGTACCCCCCCTGCCAGGTCGTCCCCTCGGCGGGAATGGAACCCTCCAGCACGGACGGACGGACGCCCCGCCTCAGCAGCACGGGCGCGGGATGCCCCGTGGAGGCCCAGCGCAGCCTGCCCGAAGCCTCGTCCAGCGCCGCGTAGAGCACCCCCAGCAGCGAGCCGAATTCCGAGAAGGAGAACTGGCGGTCCAGGGCATGGAGCACCTGGGCGGGAGTGGCCGGGGCGAACCCGGGCGCGCCCTCGAGCTTGGGGCGCAGGATGCCTCCCGGCTGGGGATGGATGGCCTTGGCCAGGGCCAGGGCGGCCATGGCCCCGGGCATTCCGGAAAGGCCGGAATCCACCAGGTACAGGGCGTCCATCCCGTCCATCCGCAAAACCCCCGGCATCTCGCCGCCCACCTCCCTCAGGGGCGTCTGCTTCCAGGCGGCCTCCAGCCGGCCGGACCTGAACCGGCGCGCCGGCAGGAACCCCTTCTGCAGGGCCTGGGCCTCCATCAGTTCCCCGTGAAGCTTCCCGGCGTAAAGCCGCATGGCCTCCTTGGAGCGCCGCAGGGTGCGCGTCTGGCGCCTGGACCTCAGGCTGTTGCGAACCCGGGCCAGCACCTCGATGTGGTGGAAGGGCTTGCTGATGTAGTCCGAAGCCCCCATCTCCAGGCCCTTGACCTTGTCCGAGGCCTGGTCCAGCGCCGACAGGAAGAGGATGGGCGTGTCGGCGAAATGGGGGTTGCTCTTCAACTCGCGGCAGACCTCGAAGCCGTCCATGGCCGGCATCATGACGTCCAGGAGGATCATGTCCGGGTCCTCCAGGGCGGCCTGGTGCAGGGCCTCCCAGCCGTCCGAGGCCTCCACGGGCTGGTAGCCCTCGCGGTCCAGCATGGAAACCAGGATCTTGCGGTTCACCGGGTTGTCGTCGACCACCAGGATTTTCTCGGACATGTCTCCTCCCAAAAGTGGGAAATAAACGCCGGTTTGCTCAGGCGGGGGCGCCCTGGCCGGCCAGGCGCTTGAGCGCCTCCTGCACCCTGTCGAATTCCCTCAGCAGGCGGCTCATGAGCGGCCCGGCCCCGTTGAAGTCCCGGTCGCGCGCCGTCTTCTCCAGGGACAGGCAAAGGGCCTCCATGCCCTGGGCGCCCATGGCGCCGCTGCTGCCCTTGAGCGAATGGGCCTCCTGGAGCATGGTTTCGAAGCTCCTGAAGTCCAGCGACCGCTTCATCACGCGCAGGCGACGGCCGCTGTCCTCCACGAAGGTGGCGGACACCTTCTCCAGCAGGCCCGCGTCGCGCAGTCCAGGGCCCAGCGACTTCTTGAGGACCGCCTCGGACAGCACCGGCTCCTTTTCCAGCCTGAGGGCCTCCCCATGCCGGTGGTCGATCCAGCGGCGCAGCACCCGGTCCAGCTCCTCCAGTTTGACGGGCTTGGCCAGGTAGTCGTCCATGCCCGCCTCCAGGCACCTCTCGCGGTCCTCGGGAAGCACGCTGGCGGTCATGGCGATGATGGGGATGTGGCGCAGGTCGTCCTCGCGCAGCCGGATCCAGGAGGCCGCCTCCAGCCCGTCCATCACCGGCATCTGGCAGTCCATCAGCACCAGGTCGTAGCGCACCGACTGCAGCACCCGCAGGGCCTCCACGCCGTTCTCCACGGCCTCGGCCTCGAAGCCCAGGCGGGCGATCTGGTTCAGGGCCAGGTTCTGGTTGATGGGGTTGTCCTCCACCAGGAGCACGCGACCGGACGCCTGCCCCACACGGGGCCGCGGAGGCGCCTCGGCCGTGGAAACCGGCTTCTTGGCCGGACCCAGGAAGGCGTTGAGGCAATCGTGCAGGGACGACTGTTTCACGGGCTTGGACAGGCACAACGAGACGCCGGCGCGCTTCAGCACCCGGGTTTCCGGGCTGTGCCCCAACGAGGTCATCAGGATGAACCGGGGATGCCCCAGGGCCTTGTCGCGCCGCACCTGGTCGGCCAGGTCCAGCCCGTCCTGGCCGGGCATCTGCATGTCGGCCAGCACCAGGCCGAAGGGCTCCCCCTTCTCCGCCTCCCGGCGCATCAGGGCCAGCGCCTCCCTGGCCGAGCCGGCCTGGAGGTTGGGGATGTCCCAGGAGTCCAGCTGGTGCTTGAGGATCCTCAGGTTGGTGGCGTTGTCGTCCACGGCCAGCACCTTGAAGGCCCCCGCCAGGGGCGGCTCGGGCTGGCCTTCCTCCTCCTCCAACGCGGCGGGCGCGCCCAGGGCCTGCCGCGCCAGGGTCAGGCGCACCCAGAAGCGGCTGCCCCCTCCCTGCCCCTGGACGCTCTCCACCCCGATCTCGCCGCCCATCAGGTCGACCAGCTCGCGCGAGATGGCCAGGCCCAGCCCGGTGCCGCCGAACCTTCGGGTGGTCCCGCCGTCGGCCTGGGAGAAGGGCTGGAAGAGCCGGCCCAGCGCCTCGCGCGGGATGCCCGGCCCGCTGTCGCGCACGAACAGGAGGAAGCGGACCCTGTCGCGCTCCTCGGATTCCACGGAAAGGCTCATCTCCACCTCGCCCTTTTCCGTGAACTTGACCGCGTTGCCCACCAGGTTGGCCAGCACCTGGGTCAAGCGGGTGGGGTCGCCCAGCACGGCCAGGGGCGTGCCCGCCGGGATGAAGCTGAAGAGCTCCACCCCCTTGCCCTGGGCCTTGGCCGCGAACATGTCGGCCACCCGCTCCATCAGTTCCCCCAGGTCGAAGGGAATGCTCTCCAGCACGACCTTGCCGGCCTCCATCTTGGAGAAGTCCAGGATCTGGTTGATGACCGCCAGGAGCGTTTCGGAGGAATTCCGCAGGGTGCGGACGAAATCCTTCTGCTCGTCGTTGAGCGGGGTGTCGGCCAGCAGTTCGGCCATGCCCAGCACCGCGTTCATGGGGGTGCGGATCTCGTGGCTCATGTTGGCCAGGAACTGGGACTTGAACCGGGCCGATTCCAGGGCCGCGTCGCGGGCCCGCGCCATCTCCTCCTGGTGCTGCATCCGCTCGGTGATGTCCCGGATGTAGGAGGTCAGCACCAGCCCGTTGTCCTGCAGGGTGGCGGTGGTGATCACCTCGGCCGGAAACTCGCTGCCGTCCCTCCGGGCCGCCTTCACCTTCAGGCGCTGGTTGAGGGCCCCGGGGTCCCCGTCCAGGAACCTCTGGAAGACGGCCCGGTAGTCCCCGCGCTGGCTCGCTGGGATGACGGTCTCCTCCACGGTCCGGCCCAGGAATTCCTCGCGGGTGAAGCCGAAGGTCTTTTCCGCCGCCGAATTGAGGTCCAGAACGCGGTCGCGGTCGTCGAAGACCAGCACGCTGTCGATGGATGATTCCAGCAGGGCCTGGCGCCGGCCCTCGCTGATGAGCCCCGCGCGCACGGCCATGGCCCTCTCCTCCTCGGACCGCTTCCATTCGGTGACGTCGCGGATGGCCCAGACCTTCACCAGGCGCCCGGGATAGGGGAAGGGCTTCTCCAGGATCTCGGCCGGGAAGCGGCTTCCATCCGCCCTGCGCCCCAGGGTCTGCCAGGGACCAGTGTCGCGCGGGCCGGTCCCTTCGGGTTCCACGAAATCGGAGAGGAAATGGTCCAGCATGGCCTCCAGGGGAAGCCCGAAGATCCGGGCCAGCACCTTGTTTCCGTCCAGGACGCGCCTGCCGTCGTGGATGAGGATGCCTTCGGAAGTGGCCTCGGCCAGCTGCCGGAAGCGGTCCTGGCTTTCGCGCAGGGCCTGCTCGGCCAGGTTCTTCATGGCGATCTTGGCCTTCAGGGCTCGGTTGACCTCCTCCAGGTCCCGGCCCCGGCGGCGCACGTCCTCTTCCAGGCTCCGGCTCTGGCGCCGCAGGCCCTTCATCAGCCAGGCCTGCTGAAGCGACGCGGCGATCAATAGCCCCAGCGACGCCAGGAAGAGCCGCGTGCTGGCGTCGTCCGCGGGCGTCAGCGCGCCCAGGATCCACACCACGGCGAAGGCCGCGCCGAAAACGAACAGGGGGGAGCCCAGGGCGGCGACGCGAAAGCCCTTGCCCATCCGCCAACAGCGCGCCCAAAGGCCCCCGACCGGAGCCGGCCGGTCCCCGGGCGCCCCGGAAATTTCCGTCTTTGGATGCTCGATGTCTCCCATGGTCTCCTCGCGAGAAAGGAACTCTCCTGGAGTTAGAGCAAGGTCGGTGCCATGGAAGCAAGGCCGGAAAGGGCGTGTTTCCCATCCTGGAAGTATCGGGAAAATCCATGGGGAGATGCGTGTTTTCCGGGTTTGCTTCCACGTCGGAGGCGGGCCACCATCATCCAGGTCAGGCTTTTCCGGAATTTCCATGGAAACTTTTCCTCAAACTGAAGAAAAGATTCTGCTCCCAGGCATAAATTTCTGTAGGCAGGACGTATATTCCATTGTAAAATGAGTTGAAAAATGGCCGTGGACTGCTCGCAAAGTGAAAATTCCATGCAAGAGGTGACGAATGAAACCACTATCCGTGATGCAAACCAGTGTGGGTTTTTTGCTTTCCACTGTGCTGGCCGCCCTGCTTTTCACGGGTTGCGCCCAAAGGGGCATGACCAATCCGGATGACACTCAATCCGCCGCGCCGGCCATGGACCTCAACGCCCCGCCCCCGTCCAACGACCTGTCGGCGCCGCCTCCACCGGGCAATCCAGCGGCGCCTCCTCCACCGGTGATCCAGGCCACCGCTCCCACGGAGCAGATCACGCCCGAGCCCGAGCCCCAGGGCGGCAATTACCTGGTGCAACAGGGGGACTCCCTTTGGACGATCTCCGCCCAGCCTTCCGTCATGGGAGACCCCTTCCGCTGGCCGCTGTTGTTCATCGCCAACCGCAGCCAGATCAAGGACCCGGACCTGATCTATCCGCACCAGGAAATCGCCTACGCCAAAAACTACAGCCAGATGCAGATCGACGAGGCCGTGGAAAAGGCCAAGGAAACGCCCCCCTACGTTCCCCATTCCAAGCCCAGGGAAGAGCTTCCTTTGAAGTACTAGCGGGGCGCCAGCCGTCCGCCTTCCCCTCGAAGGTCCCGCCCGGAACGCCGAAGGCCCTGCCTTCGGCGTTCTCCTTTTTGTAAACAAAAGGAATTGAAAAAAGACTTTCCCTGAGTATAATTGACATGTGATCGTTTTCTACGCGCTTTTATTTAAACGATAAAATAAAAGGTAACAAAATTTCTTCCTTGAATAGTCCTTCAGGACCATTTAGAAAAACGTTTAAGTAGTGAAAGCCTTTTAGCAGTATTTGAAATATAAATTGATATGTGTCATAATTTAGTGTCAATTTAGATAACTAAATATATAACAAGAAACTTAAAGCCATGAATAAAAAAACAGGCTGGCTTTCTCTTTTCGTTGGACTTGCCATGGCGGCATTGACCTCAAAAGCCCTTGCCCTCGCCCCCTACCCGTACGGCACCCTGCCCTCCAGCGCGTCGTTGACGGACCTGAGCAACGCCTACTCCACCTGGCAAAGCCGCTGGCTGACCACGGGCTACTGTTCCAACAGCCTTCGCGTCAGCAACGGCGGCGGCACCTATTCCGAGGGCATGGGATACGGCATGCTGATGGCCGCGTACATGGATTCCACCAGCGCCAACCTGACCAAGCTGTGGAACCAGTACGAGGGAACCCTGGACAACGACGGCCTGATGAACTGGAGCGTCAATTCCTGCGGCAACAACAACGCCAACGCGGCCACGGACGGAGACGAGGACGCGGCCCTGGCCCTGGTGGAGGCCAACACGCGCTGGCCGGGCCAGGGATGGGACACGGCCGCCAAGGCCCTTCTCAACAAGATCTACCAGTACGAGGTGGACACCTGCCAGACCCAGAAGCCCGGCGACGTGTGGGGCGGCTGCGGCACCGGCGGCCAGTCCTACAACCCAAGCTACTTCGCCCAGGGCTACTGGAAGGCCTTCGACTGCTTCGAGGGAAGCACGCGCTGGGCGGCGCTGCACACCAACCTCTACAACGTGCTCAACTACTCCCTGGTCAACTACGCCCTGCCCCCGGAATGGTGCGACACCAACGGTTCCAACACCAACAACACCAACTACGGCTACAACGCCTGCCGCTGCCCCTGGCGCATCACCATGGACTACCTGTGGTACGGCGACCCCACGGCCGAGGCCTGGGCCTACAAGTTCACCGACCTCTTCAGCAACCAGCCCAGCGTGGGCGCGGCGCCGGCCACGGCCGCGGCCTACATCGGCGACGGCTACGACGTTCCCAGCGGGACCCGGACCAGCACCAACCACAACGACGCCTTCATCGGCGCCATTGGGGTGGCCGCCATGGGCACCACGGACACGGCCTTCGCCAACGCGGTGTACAGCAACCTGGTTTCCACGGACAACAACAGCTATTTTCCCGACTCGCTGAAGGTGCTCTACCTGATGGCCATGACCGGCGTCTTCCAGGACCCCTGCGGAACCTCGCAGCCCAGCCCCACCGACACGCCCTCGGCCTCGCCTTCGGACACCCGCACGGCCTCGCCTTCGCCGACCCGGACCGCCACCCGCACCGCCAGCCCCACCCAAAGCTTCACGGCCACGCGCACGGCCACCGCCACGGACACGGCCAGTTCCACCGACACCCGCACGCCCAGCCCCAGCTTCTCCCCCACGGCCACGGCCAGCGGCACGCCTTCGGCGACCCGCACGGCGACGCCCACGGGATCGGCCAGCCCCACGGCCACGCCTTCGGCGACGCACACCCCCAGCGCCAGCCCCAGCCCGACCGCCTCGGCCTCGGCCTCAGCCACCCCCACGGGCACGGCCAGCGCCACGGCCACGCCTACGGCGACCGCCAGCCCCAGCGCCACCCTCAGCCCCAGCTGGACCGCCTCGCCTTCCTTCAGCGCCAGCCCCACCCAAAGCCCGGCCTTCAGCCCCACGGACACGCCTTCCGCCACGGCTTCTGCTTCGCCTTCCGGGACTTCCACCCCGACCAGGACGGCCACCGCGTCGGCAAGCGCCACGCCCAGCGTGACGGACACGGGCACTGCCACGCCGAGCCCCACGGGCACGGCCACCGGCACGGCAACGGCAACGCCGACCGTCACGCCCCGCTTCAGCCCCACGGAAACGCCGACGGACACCCCCACGGCCTCCGTGACGGACACCGTCACGCCTTCGGCCACGGCCAGCCCCAGCCCGACCTCGTCGGACACGCCTGCCTCCGGACCCGCCGCCACGCCCTCGGACACCCGGACCCC